>SLCC01000142.1 GCA_007126035.1 Gemmatimonadota bacterium | reverse complement strand
TAAAAAGTCTGACTAGCTCTCTCGAACAACCTCTCGGTCGTTCAGAATCTGCTGCGTTACTTGAACCCAACCACGTAGACGCAGTGCCACGCGGCTATGGGCCCACACGAACAGACACCTCAATTTTCAATCAGCGATACAAACGGCGCCAAACGTCGGCGCCGTTCAGACTAGTAAGGTAGTGGCCGAACCGGGCGCCGTCAACCCCTTTCCCCTCGGCCCCGATGGACCGCCGATCCTGGCGCGGGTACGGGCCTTATGGGGTGTAGCCCGGCCTGTGGCTGTCGTGCTCCCGGAGGCTCAGACGTCGTCGTCCCAGTCGTCCTCGTCCCAGTCCTCGTCGTCCCAGTCCTCGTCATCGTCGTCCCAATCGTCGTCGTCGTCCCAATCGTCCTCGTCTTCGTCCCAGTCTTCGTCGAGGTCCTCCTCTCCATCGAAGGCGGAGGTGATGAGTTCCTCGTCGAGTTCGAGGGTCGAGGCGAACTGTACGGACATGTAAGGACCTCCTTGATGGGCGAGTGACCCGGTTCGTGGTTTGGGCGGCAGGTGCTGTTTGTGTGCCGGGCACCGACCGTTCCCCCCTTGCGGCCCAGATAACCTCGGGGCGGTGCCATGTCAAGGCTGCCGTTCCTGCGGTGGATCGGGAGGGGTGCGGCCCCGTGGCTGGCGTGGGCCCGGGGCAGGCCGCCAGCTCACGCGGAGCGAGCTGCCTTCTTCCGTTCGTGGGCCTTGAGGTGGCGCTTGCGGAGCCTGACCGCGGAGGGCGTGATCTCCACCAGCTCATCGTCGGCGATGTACTCGAGGCCTGACTCGAGGCCCATTCGTCGCGGCGGCTCGAGGAGGATGTTCTCGTCGGCGGTGGCGGCCCTGATGTTGGTGAGCTTCTTGCCCCTGGCCACGTTGACTTCCAGGTCACCGGCGCGGGCGTGCTCACCCACGATCATCCCTTGGTAGACGGACACGCCTGGCTCGATGAAGAGGGTGCCCCGGTCCTGGAGGTGGAAGAGGGCATAGGCGACGGAGGTGCCGTCGATCATGCTCACCAGCACGCCTCGTTCCCGGCGAGAGATGGGTCCGACCCATGGACCCCATTCGAGGAACCGGTGGTGCATGACTCCCTCGCCCCTGGTATCGGTGAGGAAGTCATTGCGGTAGCCGAAGAGGCCTCTGGCTGGGATGCGGAAGACGAGGCGAGCCAGGCCTCCGGCCCCGGCGCGCATCTCGACGAGCTCGCCCTTGCGCTTGCCGAGCCCCTCGATGACGGTGCCGACGAAGGTATCGGGCACATCCACGATCACCTCCTCGTAGGGCTCCAGGAGGCGGCCCTGCTCGTCGGTGCGGGTGATCACCCTGGGCCTGGAGACGGCGAACTCGTAGCCTTCACGGCGCATGGTCTCCATGAGGATGCCCAGGTGGAGCTCGCCCCTGCCGGACACGGTGAAGGTGTCTGGCGACGGCGTGTCCTCGACCCTGAGGGCCACGTTCCGCTCCAGCTCCCGGTAGAGCCGGTCCCGGAGCTGGCGGCTGGTGACGTACTTCCCGTCCCTGCCGGCAAAGGGCGACGTGTTGACGAGGAAGTCCACCGACACGGTGGGCTCCTCGACGGCGATTCCGGCCAGGCGGTCCGGGTGCTCCGGGTCGGCCAGAGTGGCGCCGATCTCGACGCCCTCGACCCCGGCCATCGCCACCAGCTCGCCGGCTGCCGCGCTTTCCATCTCGATCCGGTCCAGGCCCTCGAAGGTGAAGAGCCTGGCTACACGGCTCGGCCAGGGTTGATCCTGGGGCCCCGCCTTCGGGTCCAGGAGGACCACGCTGTCTCCCACGGCCACCCGACCTCGTTCGATCCTGCCGATGGCGAGGCGGCCCAGGTAGGGCGAATGGTCGATAGTGGAGACCAGGAGCTGGAACGCCCCGGCCGTGTCGGATGGCGGGGCCGGGACCGCCTCGAGGACGGTGCCCAGGAGGGGCCGCAGGTCCACGGGCTCCTCGTCCAGATCGCGGGTGGCCCAGCCCTCGCGGGCGGAGGCGTAGAGGAAAGGCGCGTCCAGCTGCTCGTCGGACGCTTCCAGCTCCATGAACAGCTCGAGCACCTCGTCGTGCACGCGTGCGGGGTCCGAGTCGGCGCGGTCCACCTTGTTGATCACGACGATGGGTCGCAGCCCCAGGGCCAGCGCCTTGCGGGTGACGAACCGGGTCTGGGGCATGGGCCCTTCGAAGGCGTCCACCAGCAACAGCACGCCATCCACCATCCGGAGGATCCGCTCCACCTCGCCGCCGAAGTCGGAGTGGCCGGGGGTGTCCACGATGTTGATCTTGTGGTCGCCCCACCGTATCGAGGCGTTCTTGGACAGGATGGTTATGCCCCGCTCCCGCTCCAGCGGGTTCGAGTCCATGACCCGATCGGCCACCTGCTGGTTCGCACGGAAGGTGCCCGCCTGGCGAAGCATCTGGTCGACCAGGGTGGTCTTGCCGTGGTCGACATGTGCGATGATGGCGATGTTTCGGAGCATCTCTGTGCGTCTGACTTTCAGCTTTGGTCATTACCGGTCCCACGGCCGTGGCGGCCGCGCGACAGCGCTCCACCGGGCCCTGGCCGGCGGGTGATACCGCGGAGAGCGCCGATAGTTTCCCGGCTCAGATCACGCGGCAGGCCACGGTCCGGCGGCGGGGGCCGTCCCACTCGGCCAGGAAGACCCGCTGCCAGGTCCCCAGCAGGAGGCGCCCTTCCTCCACGAGCAGCGTCTCACCCGGCCCAGCGAAGAGCGTCTTGAGGTGGGAGTCGGAGTTGCCCTCGGCGTGGCGGTAGTCACCTTCGCGGGGGACGAGACGCCGCAGAGCGGTGACGATGTCCCGCTGCACGTCGGGATCAGCCCCCTCGTTCACGGTGATCCCGCAGGTGGTGTGAAGCGACCAGAGGTGGACCACACCGTCGGCGATACCGGACCGCCGGACCTGGTCCTGCACCAGGTCGGTGATGTCCACCATCTCCTCGCGCTGGCTGCTGCGTACTTCGATCCTGTCAGTCATTGATCGATACCCTCCTGACCCATTCCTATCTGGTACAGACCCGGCTCCTCGATCTGGACCGTGACGTGGCGGATGCCGAACTCCTCGTGCATGAGGTGGTGGATCCGCTCGAGGATGTCCCGACTCTTCTGCAGGTCGTCTACTATGGCGTGGCCGCTCATGGCGAAGTATCCGCTGGTGACAGTCCACACGTGGAGGTCGTGGACCAACTGCACACCCGGCACGGCCTCCATGGCCTGACGGATCTCCACCAGGTCCAGATGGGACGGGACGGCCTCCAGCAGGATGTCCACCGACTCGCGGATCAGCTTGTAGCTGCTGATCAGGATCAGGACCGCCACCACCACCGAGATCAGCGGGTCCGCAACGGTCCAGCCGGTGGTGAGGATGACCACGGCCGCGGTGATGGTGCCCACCGACGCCAGCAGGTCACCGAGCACGTGCAGGTACGCGCCCCGCAGGTTCAGGCTCTCGCCCGCGGACCGGTGCAGCAGGAAGGCCATGATCAGGTTCACGGTGAACCCGGCGCTGGCGACGCTCAGCATGATGGTTCCGCCAACCTCGACGGGATCGAGGAACCGGAACCACGCCTCCCGGATGATGAAGAAGCAGAGGACGATGAGGACCACGCCGTTCACCAGCGCCGCCAGGATCTCCATCCGGTAGAACCCGAACGTCTTCCGCTGCGTGGCGGGCCGGCTGGCAAATCGCAGGGCCAGCAGCGCCAGCGCGATGGCGGCCACATCCGTGAGCATGTGCGCCGCATCCGCCAGCAGCGCCAGTGAGTTGGCCAGGATCCCGCCGGCGAACTCCACCAGCATGAACGTGCTGGCCAGGATCAGGACGAAATACAGGGTGCGCCGGTCCGCCTCCCGCGCATGCGACCCCAGCGCGCCATGCCCGTGATGGTCATGATCGTGATGATGGTGCCCGTGGCCATGCCCGTGGCCATGCCCGTGGCCATGCCCGTGGCCATGCCCGTGGCC
>SLCC01000208.1 GCA_007126035.1 Gemmatimonadota bacterium | reverse complement strand
GGTTACTGGTGCCTGGTGCGTGGTAAGTCGTATCTTTAAGTCACTGTTGTTCAAATCCGAACCGAAACAATGCGGAATAATATGATACGGGTCATTCAGGTGGGAGCAGGTCCCCTGGGGCGCCAGATCGTGCGGTACATCGTCGAGCGGGAGGGGTTGGAGTTGGTGGGCGTGGTGGACGTGGACCCGTCGCTGGTGGGGCGAGACGCAGGGGAGGTGTGTGGACTGGGATCAATGGGTCTACCGATCGCCGGGTCGCTGGAAGAGGCCCGGCTGAAGGCGAGAGAAGCTGCCCAGGTGGTGGTGCTGGCGACGGTATCGTCGGTCGAGAAACTGGTTCCCCAGGTGGAGGAAGCGGCCCGGGCGGGCCTGCACACGGTCTCCACCTGTGAGGAGCTGTCGTATCCGTGGAAGCAGCATCCGGGGGCAGCTGGAGCAATCGACCGGATCTGCCGGGAGCACGAAGTCGCCTGTCTCGGCACCGGAGTGAACCCGGGCTTCCTCATGGACTACCTGCCGTCGGTGTTCACGTCGATTGCCCAGCGAGTGGACCGCGTCGAGGTGGAGCGGGTCCAGGACGCTTCGCCGCGGCGGGTCCCGTTCCAGAAGAAGATCGGCGCGGGGCTGACGCACGAGGAGTTCGAAGCGAACCGGCAGGCGGGAGTCCTGCGCCACGTAGGTCTCCCTGAGTCGGTGGACATGATCGCCGCCGCCATGGGCTGGGAGTTGGAGGAGGCCGGAGAGACCCTGGAGCCTGTTCTGGCCGCGGCGGACCTGGAGGTGGGCTACAAGCCCATCGCCAGGGGAGAACCTGCGGGCGTCCAGCAGGTGGCCACGGGCATGGTGGCAGGCCGGGAGGTGCTTCGCCTGACGTTCCGCGCGGCGGTTGGTGAGGAGAAGTCGTACGACCGGATCAGGGTGTTCGGCGTACCCGCCGTGGATACCGTGATCGAGGGCGGCGTGAATGGCGATGTCGCGACCTGCGCCATCACTGTAAACGCCATCCGCTCCGTCGTCCGGGCCCAAACCGGGCTGAACACGATGCTGGACGTGCCGGTACCGGCATGGTTCGCCACCACGAAGGAGGTCAGGGTGGCGGCGCCGGCTGGAGGATGAGACCATGAGACGCCACCCCGCCCTATGGTTACGGCGGGGTGGTCCGTCCGAGCCTCGTTGTTACAGCTCGTGGCCTGTGTCGAGCGTCGCCTCCCGCAGCCGGGAGACGGCCCATTCCTCATCTGGGTCCGGCATGCTGATGCGCTTGACGCCTTCGGGGAAGCGGGTGAGGAGCACCCGGTACTGACGCAGCAGCTCCGGGTCCGACGGCTCCCAGGGGTGGAGGTAGCGTACACCCCTGACCTGGGCCTGGAGCAGTTCCTTGGCGCAGCCGAAGCACGGCTGCATGGTCGTGTAGAGGTCGGCACCGGCCACCGCGATCCCGAAGCGAGCGGACGAGATCAGGGTGTTCTGCTCGGCATGGACGCAGATGCAGACGTCGTAACCGGCGGACGAGGCGTACCGGTCGCGGTTAGCGCAACGCTCGCAGCCGCCCTCATCGCAGTTGGGCATGTTGCTCGGCGTACCATTGTAGCCTGTGGCTATGATGCGGTCTCCCAGGACCAGGATAGCGCCCACCCTGTTGCCGATGCAGTTGGCCCGTGCCCGCACGGCCATGGCAATGGACATATAGTATTCGGGGCGATCGGGGCGCCTGCGGGGCGTGTCGATACTGGTCATCGCGGCCGTCTCGAAGTGGTGGGGAGCCCTGGCTGATCGAGGCGAAGCTACGAAGGGCTGCACTGGCGGTGCAAGACCGCGCCGGCTCTCCGGCACTGATTGCGAACTGGATGGCGACAACGCACTATTGCCGTGTCCGAAGCTGCCGCACCGTTTGCCTTGCGATGATGCGCACATCGATCCGCGCCTGGACCGGACCTTTCATCGCTACCGGCCTGCTAGTGGTCACCTGGCTCGCCGTGGCGTTGGTGGAGCCGTCTGCCCCACCCCGTCATGAACCGGCCAAGACCATGTTCTCGGCCGGCCGGGGCTGGCACCACATCGAGCAAATCTCACAGGCGCCCCGCCCCGTGGGCACGCGGGAGCACGATCAAGCTCGCGCATACCTCCTGACTGAGCTCGAGGACCTGGGGCTGGAGGTGGACACCCTCACCACCGTCGCCAGTGCGCGGTGGTTCAACACCATGAAGAGCGCGCTGACCAGGAACCTGATGGCGCGACTCGCCGGCACCGCCTCCACAGGCGCCATCTTGCTGGTGAGCCATTACGACGGCGTGCCGCTGGCCCCGGCAGCCGGTGATGCGGGGCTCGGCGTGGCCACTCTGTTGGAGACGGCGCGGGCCCTGACGGCGGTGGAGCCGCTCCGGAACGACGTGGTATTCCTGATCACCGATGCGGAGGAGCTGGGGCTGCTGGGCGCCCAAGCCTTCGCGGCGGAGCACCCCTGGATGGAGGACGTGGCCTTTGTCGTCAACTTCGAGGCCCGTGGCACCAGCGGCGCGGCACTCATGTTCGAGACCGGCCCCGGCAGTGGCTGGGCGGTCCGGGAGCTGGGGCGGGTGGGACGCCGACCGGTGACCTCGTCGCTCTTCCCCGAGGCCTACGCCCGCATGCCCAACGACACCGACTTCACCATCTTCCGGCGACTGGGCTTGCCCGGTCTCAACTTCGCCATCGGCGGCTCGGCCCATTGGTACCACACGCCGGGCGACCGGCCGGAGAACTTGTCGCCAGCCAGCCTCCAGCACATGGGCGACAACGCCCTTGCCATCACCCGGCGCCTGGGCCAGCTGGACCTGGGGTCCGTTGAGCCGGCGGAGCGGGTTTTCTTTCACGTGCCGGGCCTGGGCCTCTTCGGCTACGGACCCGGCCGGGCCCTGCCTCTGGCGGGCGTCCTCGTTGTAGCCTTCGTGGCGACGGTGGTCCTGGCCAGGCGACGACGGCAGGTGCAGTGGTGGGCGTTGCCCATCGGGCTCCTGGCGGCGGCGCTGGCCTCCATCGCCGTCCTGCTGCTGGCACACAGCCTCTGGCTCGCCATCAGCGGCTCACACCTGGAATGGGGCGCCCTCGACGGGCGGGCCCTGTACCGGGAATGGCCGTACGCCCTTGCCATCGTAGCCCTTGTCCTGGCCATCATGACCGCCCTGTTCGGACTGCTCCGTCGGTGGTTCGCCCTGCCAGGGCTGGTCCTGGGGGCGTTCCTGGTACCGCTGGCCCTGGCCCTGGTCACAGCCGTGGCCCTCCCCGCGGGCAGCTACCTCTTCCTGTGGCCGACTCTCCTGGCCCTCGGGGCGCTGAACCTGGTAGTAGTCGGGAGCAGCGGGGCAGTCTCAGGGCAGGGCCAGGTAGTCGAGCAGCCGATCGGTCACCGCCACAGACACGACCGACGGGAAGTGTGGCGACTCATTGCCCTGGGCCTCTCCTCCCTGGGCACCCTGCTCATCGTGGCGCCCGTGGTCTACCTGACGAACGTGATGGTCGGCATGGCGGCTGCGCCGGCGCTCGCCGCGGCCGCGCTGCTCCCGGTTCTGCTCCTGCTCCCGCTGCTGGACCTCCTCTCCCGGCCCAACCGGTGGTGGCTGCCTGCAACGAGCGCCATCGCGGCCGCCGCCCTGGTGGCTTACGGACTGGTTGGCTCCGCACCGGCGGACGACCGGCCGGCGCCCAGCAACCTGATCCACCTGCAGGATGGCCAGCGCGGTGTCGCCTACTGGGCCTCGCCTGCGACCCACAACGACCCGTTCATCTCACGGTTCGTAGGTGAGTCCGCGGACACGATGCGGCTGGGCGACTACTCCCGTTTCATGCTCCGGGGGCTGTACCGGGCCGCGCCGGCCCCGACCTGGGACGCGCAGCCGGCACAGGCCACGGTGCTGGAGAACGTGGAGCTCGACGACCGGCGGCGCCTCCGGCTCCGCCTCGAGTGGGACGACCCGCCCATGATGGCCGAGGTATGGCCTGAGAGCGACCACTCCCATTTGCTCGAGCCGGTAGACGGCCGACGCGGCGCCCCTGGCACGTCCGCGCAGCCCCGCTCATGGCTGCTGGAGCGGTGGGGCCTGACCCAACCGCTGGAGCTGTTGATCGAGGCGCCGGCAGACCAACCGGTAGCCCTGGTCGTCTCGGCCCGCTACCAGGGCCTTCCGCACCTGGAAGGACACGGCGGAGCGGTGCGACCGGCGGGCCTGATGGCCGTGCCGGCCTATCGCTGGTTCCCCGCCATCAGCGACGTGCGGATCGTCAGAGAGAGCATATCCTTCTGACCGGCCATACCCGACGCGGATCGTCCTCCGGCCCCACGAAGTTCACCTCCCGCGGATCCATCCAGGTACCGGATCAGCCGTCGAACGTGAGGATCACGAATCCGGCAAGCATCACGACCGCGCCCACCAATCGCTCTCGCACATGCTGCTCGTGGAAGACGGCATGGCCCAGCATGACGCCGAACAGGGTGCTGGTCCGCTTCACGGCGATCACGTACGCCGCCAGTGTCAGCAGTATGGCCGTCATCTGTGCCGCCGCCATGATGGCAGCGAACAACCCGGCCAGCAGGACCATGGCCACGACACGTCCGTCGCCAGCTGCACCGCCATCCCCACCGCCACCGCCGCAGCCGGGCCCTGCGCCCCACGGGACGGGAGGCGCAGCCGCCGCTCGCCGTCGAGTCCGCACACCCGCCACCATGACCGCGGCCATGGCCACTGTCACGACCCCGTTGATGGACGCTGCCCATAACAGCGGCGATGAGGCCTGGGCGCCCACCTTGTCGTACGTGGCGGAGATACTGTAGAGGAACGCCACGAGTAGCATGGCGCGGGCACCGGGGTCCCCCAGTACCGCCCGGAAGGGTCCCAGGGCCCCTTGGTGACGCGCGGGCAGAGCCAGCAGCCACGCCCCCGCCACGATGGTGACCACCCCGGCGATGCCCCTGGGTCCGGGCACCTCGCCCAGGACGACGGCACCGGTGACCAGCATGAACAGAGGGGTCAGGCTGGTAAGCGGCGTGACCAGGGAGAGGTCGGACCGCTGGAGCGCTACCACGATGAGTGGCGTCGCCACAGCATTGATCCCGCCGGACACCACCAGGGCCAACCAGAACCCGTCGCCCGGCGCGGCTGGGCCGGTGGCGAGCACGATGCCACCCAACAGCACCGTGGGCACGGCGGCCACGCCCAGGGCCACGGGCACCGGGTCCATCGACCGCACCGCTCGTTTCGATGCCACGTCGCGCATGGCCGTGGACACGGCGGCCGTGAGGGCCAGGAAGATCCACATCTCCCTATCCTACACCGTCGAACCCCCGTCGCCCAGTGGCCGCCGGACCGGGTCGTGGATCGGATCGATTCTTGCTCCCGAGGCCGGGTCCCGAACCGGTCGAGGAGGAGGGTATGGGTGTAGTGACTCGGCTCATGGGCGGGACGCTCATCACCGCCGCCGCGCTGTTGATCACCGGGTGCCCACCGGCGAACGACGAGGTGGTGGATGAGCCTGTGGTCGTGGATGAGGAGGACCCGGCCGGGGTGCCCGTCTGCCTGCTGGGCGAACCGTTCGTCGCCAGCGGCGAGATCCAGGTCCGCGATGCCCAGCCGGCGGACGCCTTCCGGACGGGCGAGCTGCGGTGGCAGGACTACGAGGGTTGCGAGCGATTCGTCGTCGACCTGGTGGACGAGGACGGGGAGCCGGCGGAGCGGGCGGGTGAGGTGACGGCGGAGGTGCTCCGGGAGCTGGCGGTGGTCCGGCTCCAGCTCCGGGACGTGGAGCTGGGCGACTTCGACCATACCGACGCCACCTTCGACGGCCCGCTGGCCCGGGCAGCATTCGTGGTCAGCTCACCGGACGGCCGCTGGGTATGGGTGGATGTGCACCTGGGCGAGCCGGCGGAGGCGTTCGTGACCACGCTGGACGAGCCGGCCCGGGTAATATTGGACCTGCGTCCCGGCGGCCCGGCGGTGCCTGGCCCGGCGCCCCGTGAGAACCAGGTGTTGGTGCTGGAGCCCCGCCCCGGTCCGGCCAGCTATCCTCTCACGGTGACGGGCTATGCCCGGACCTTCGAGGCCAACGTGGTCGTCCGCCTCGAGCAGGCTGGCCAGGACGTGTTCGACGACTTCACCACCGCCACCGCCTGGGCCGACGCCTGGGGCCACTACTCGTTCACCATCGAAGAGGGCCCCAGCGGACCTGTGGTCCTGCACGTGGGCGAGTACTCCGCCAAGGACGGGACCTGGCAGGGCGTGGCCGTGGAGCTGGAGATGAGGTGACCATGGGCGACAGCGGTCCGACCCGTCGCCCGACCCCGATGGCGTCGCCGGTGCAGCCCACGCCGCTGCGGGCCGCGCCGCCGCGGGCCGCGCTGGCGCTGGTCACGCTGGCTCTGCTGGTGGGCGCCGTCGTCGGCGGGTGCTACGGGCTGCGTCAGACTATGGGCGGCGGCCAGACCACCTTCACGCCGCCTCGCCAGGTGGACGCCGCGGACGTGGCGGTGCCGCCAGGCTACCGGGTCGAAGTGGTGGCCACGGGCCTCACCTTCCCCACCGGGATAGCCTTCGACGACCGGGGCCGGGCCTACGTGACGGAGGCTGGCTACTCCTACGGCGAGGAGTGGGACGTGCCGCGGGTGGTGCGGCTGGAGCCTGACGGCGGTCGCACCGTGATCGTGGAAGGGGACAACCCGCCGTGGAACGGCGTCGCATACCATGGCGGCGCGCTGTACATCGCGGAGGGCGGCGTGCTCGAGGGCGGTCGGATCCTCCGGGTGGGCCTGGACGGCCAGGTCAGGGAGCTGGTCCGCGACCTGCCCAGCCTGGGCGACCACCACACCAACGGACCGGCCATCGGAACGGACGGCTGGATCTACTTCGGCCAGGGCTCGGTCACGAACTCGGGGGTCGTGGGCGAGGACAGCCACGCCTTCGGCTGGCTCGAGCGGTTCCCGCAGGTCCACGACATCCCCTGCCAGGACGTGACCCTGGCGGGCCGCAACTACACCACGCCCGACCCGCTGGCCGACGACACCGGCGCCCGTGCCGTCACCGGCGCCTTCGTCCCCTTCGGCAGCTCGACGGAGCCGGGGCAGGTGGTGCCGGGCCAGGTCCCGTGCAGCGGGGCGATCCTCCGGGTGCCACCGGAGGGCGGGGCGACGGAGCTGGTGGCCTGGGGCCTGCGCAACCCCTTCGGCCTGGCCTTCGCCCCTGACGGCAGGCTCTACGTCACCGACAACAGCTACGACGAGCGAGGCAGTCGCCCGGTCTGGGGGACGGGTGACCTGCTGTACGCCATCGAGCCGGGAGCGTGGCACGGCTGGCCCGACTACCACGGCGAGCGCCCGCTGACCGACGCTGACCACTTCGCGGCGCCGGGTCGCGAGCCGCCAGGCTTCGTGCTGGCGGAGCACCCGAACCAGCCTCCCGCCGCCATCGCCAGGCTGGGCGTCCACTCGGCGTCCACCGGCTTCGACTTCTCGCCGGGCCCGGACTTCGGCCACGAGGGCCAGGCCTTCGTCACACAGTTCGGTGACATGGCGCCCGGCGTGGGTAAGGTGCTGGGGCCCGTGGGCTTCAAGGTGGTGCGGGTGGACGTGGAGACGGGTGCCGTACACGACTTCGCGGTGAATCGGGCCGAGCTGAACGGACCCGCGTCATGGGTGGGCGGCGCCGGGCTGGAGCGACCAGTGGCGGCCCGCTTCAGTCCCGACGGCACCGCCCTCTACGTGGTGGACTTCGGCGTCATGACGGTGGACCTGGAGCGACCCTGGCCCGTGCGGGATACGGGCGTGGTGTGGCGGATCAGCCGCACGGGAGCCGGGGGTGGGCCGTGAGGGCCCTGAGGGTGGTGAGGGCCCCGAACGTCGTGAGGCCCGGGCTCACCTCGAGGGCCAGGACGGCCGTGAGGACCGGGGTTGCCTTGGGGCTGACGCTCCTTGTCGCCTGCGCGCCGCCCAGGCGGGCCGAGCCGCTGACCCGGGCCACCGTGGATACGACGGACCCGGTGCTGGCCACCGGTGAAACCGTCTTCAACCGGTGGTGCCACGAGTGTCATCCGGGCGGCGAGGGCGGGCTTGGAACGTCGCTGAACGACAAGCCCTGGCCCGGCTGGATGATACGGTTCCAGGTCCGGAACGGGATCGGCGCCATGCCTCGTTTCGACAGCCAGCAGATCAGCCCCGAGGAACTGGACGCGCTGGTCCGGTACGTCCTGGCGCTACGGTGGCTGGAGCCCGCTGAGACCCGTCCTTAGTGGTCGAACACTCGATCCCTCAGGGCGCGTACGCCAGGCGGCCCAGCGGGGTGTAGCGGAGCCCCAGGGTGAAGGACCAGTGGTCGGCGCCGTCCATGAAGAGGTGCTTGGCATCCAGCAGGGCTGACCAGCCCTGGCGCGGGTCCAGGCCGAGCCGGAGCCCGGCCCCGACGATCAGCCCCCAGCGAGTGCCGTCCACGTCCTGGCGGTCCGGCAGATCCGAGCTGACCCTGCTCACTGTGCCGGCGAAGGTGAGGCGGGGCGCCAGCCGGGCGGGTCCGAAGGGCTCGACCCGCAGCCCGGCTCGCGCGCCTGTGACCGTACCCTCCCCCACCTCGTTCCCCGCCTCGCCGCCGTCGCCCGGCCGCTCGGTCCGGGGTAAGGGCATTCCCGTCACCTCGAGGCCCAGGCGATGGGCGCCCACGAACAGTCGGAGTGGCCGGAGCTGGCGGCGCAAGTAGCCCAGGTCCAGGTCGTACGACAGCTGCAGCGCAGGCCAGAGGCCGGCTGGCGGCCTGTCGGCGACGCCTGCCCGGACCTCATGGCCCACGAACGATGGCGCCTGCTGGCCGGCGCTGGGCGTGGCCAGAACGATGACCGCACCCAGCACGCCGGCGGCCAGAGGCAGCGCAACGACGCTCCGGCGGGGCGCGCCGGCCAACCGCTGCAACGTCCCCAATGCTCCGGCGCCGGTCAGCGCCTGGAAGTGATGGCCGCGCCTCCAGCCGCCGCGCCCGCGGCCAGGAGCAGGACGAGGAGCGCCCACCACGATGCCTCGGCCACGCCGGCGGCGACATCCTCGGCAGTGCGACGCACCCGCTCCGGGTCCACCTCCACGTCGGTGACGGCCTGCTCCAAATCCTGTACCAGCTGATCGGCTTCCGCCGGAGTCAGGCCAGTGCGCTGGGCCACGCCCTGGACAACCGCCTGCCGGTCATCACGCACGGCTGCCTCCAGTCCCACGATCGCCACCTCCTCGCCCACCAGACCCACACCGGCGCCGGCTGCGGTCCCGACCAGTTGGAAGGCGCCGCCCAGCACCATCCCCACACCGGCAGTGGTGAGCCAGAGCGTGACTATCACCGAGAGCCCCCACAGGACAACGCCGTGCATTGCGCCGTCGCCAGGAGTCAGGACCCCCGCCATCCGGCCGGCGACGATGCCTCCTACGAACAGGGATATGAGGCCGGCTACAGCCACCCAGACGCCTGCGCCCACGCCGAGGGCCGCGGCGGGGTCACCCGGGTCCCAGACGGTCAGCCCGATGGCCAGGCCCAGGAGCGAGAGCAGCACCTGGAGCACCATGGCCACGACGAGGCCGGCGAATATGGCGCCCCAGCTAAGCCTGAACCCGGTATGCTCGATCACCGGGTCGCCGGCCGTGGCGGCCACTCCGGTGGTGCGGGCGTGGCCGCGCGCCTCCGAGACCTGCCTCTCGCGCTCACGGGCGCGCTCACGATCCCGCTCGGGGGGCGGTGCGTCAGGACGATTGGTTGCATCTCGATCTACCATGCATCCCTCCAGGAAATGGGGAGTAGCAGTTGGGCCTGGACGGTGTATGCAAATTCCTCACCAAGCATCGCTGGCACAGCGCCAGCGTGCTAGACTGCTTGTCCCCAAAACAGGTCGACACAGCTGGGTGAGTAGGAGGGGCGCGCGTCGCGCGACGGCGCTGACCTTTCCGGGTAAGAAGCCAGGTGGGAGGGAGGGTCAAACGATGGAAACGCGCTCGCACCGTCAGACGACCCCGTGGCGGGGGGAAGCCGGCTGGATTCGTAAGGGTCTGCTGGTCGCGTTGGTCTCCTGCGCCGCGTGTGAGCCCCGGGCGCCCGACCCGGAGCAGCTCCGCCTGGTGGAAGAGCGGGTGGTTGACCGGACAGCGGCGGAAATCGTTCACGAGTTGGTCTTCGCCGCCGAGGATGACACGCCCCTCCAGGCGTATCTGCGACGTCCGGCGCGCGGTGTGACGGGCGGCTACGGGATCGTGATGGTAGCGGGACGGGAGACGGGCCGCGAAGCGGCGGCCATCGTGCCGCCACCCATTGACGGGCTGGTCCTGGCCATCGAGTACCCGGGCCAGATCCCGGAAGAGCTGGAGCTGGGCGAGCTGGTACGGCGGTTCCCGGAGATCCGCCGCGGTGCTCTGCGCATGCCAGGCATCGTCATGGGCGGTGGCCACTGGCTGGCCGACCATTCGGAGGTGGACCCGGGTCGGATCGTGCTGGTGGGAGTCAGTTTCGGCGTCCCGTTCGCCGCGCCCGCCGCTCGCGACCCGACCTTCCAGGGTGTGGCGCTCCTCTACGGCGGCGCCGACCTACCACTCCTCTTCAGGACTCACCTGCCCATCGAGGCGGGCATCCAGCGACGGCTCGTGGCACGCTTGCTGGCCTTCCTGTTCCGGGACCTGGAGCCCGCCCACCACGTGGCGCACATAGCGCCTCGGCCGCTGCTCCTCATCAACGGGATCCACGACGATTGGGTACCGCCCGAGTCCGCCCTGCACCTGCGCGAGGCGGCCCGGGAGCCGGTGCGCCAGATCTGGCTCGACCACGGCCACCTCATGCCCTGGCACCTGGACGTCATGCGGGAGATGGCCGACAGCACGCTGGCCCACTTCCCGTTCCTGCCAGCTCCGTGAGGACCGGACCGGCCGGGAGCGGGTCAGGCCCGGTCGGTGCCGGATCAGGGCGCTCGACGAGAGTCACCCCGGAGGGTGACGACTAGGATGGCGCCACCTGCGTGGCCCGTGCCGAAGCGGGTCGTCGCCTCGGTGGCGTTCAGGTATTGCATGCTGCTGACCTGCCCTGCCGGGACCTGATGGAGTGAGTCGGCCCCGCCCAGACGCGTGCCATCCAGGTACACCGATACCTCGCCGGCGGCGGGGTTCGTGACGCTCAACTGGCCCCGCTGACGTATCCAGAGGGGCCGGAGGGACTGGACCACATCGAATGCGGTGCGGTGCTCCCTCTCCCGTAGCTCCTCGTAGCTCAGACGGCGCTGATCCACCCTCGTTCGCTCCCTGTCCCCTCCGCCCGTCGTGGCGCAGCCGGCGGGGATGAGAGCCAGGCCCAGGACCAGGGCAATGATGCCGGCCAGCGAGGCCGGCCAGGCCGGTACAACCGAGGTGCGCTTCATCACAACTACCTCCTGGAAAGGGCACCCTTCGCATTGAACGATAAACCCTGACCGCTGAAACGCCAAGGAGAACCGGGGACGTTGGCGACGAGGCGGACGTCGTCAGCCTCAGTTGGAGAGGAGGCGCGCCAGCTCGTCGCCCAGGTGAGCGCGCAGGTGCCGCTGGAACCTCTGTCCCTGCACGTAGCCGCCGTCGGCGTGAAAGAAGGCGTTCATGACCGGAGTCCAGTCGGAACCGTGGGGCATGATCACGCCGAAGGTCTCGGAGGCGTCGTCGCCCACCGGGTGGCGACGCAGGGCCAGCCCCGCCTGCCGCGCCCGCCAGTAGTTGTAGACATCGATATAGCCCACGTAGTCGCCGTCGGAGGCCAGGAGCGAGACCAGCTCGTCGTTGGACGCCACGGGCCGGACCGGCATGTCCGGGAGCCATCGCTCCCTGATGCGATCCAGACGCTGCTCGTGGAGCGTGCCGGGATAGGGCAGTCCGGTGAGGTGGGCGAATTCGTCGCCGATCCGGTCCATGGACGCCAGCTCCGGGACCCGCTCATGGGTGACCAGGACGGCGATGTTGTTCAGGTAGGGCGGCGAGAAGTCAAGCTCGCGACGACGGGCGTCGGTGATGGTCACGTTGCCGATGCCGAAGACACCGCCCTCGGAGTCACGAACGTAACCGTAGAAGTCGGCCCATCGCTCCTCCTCGAGCCACTCGACGCGCAGGTCCAGGCCGTGGGTCCCAGCGACGAAGGCGGCGAAGTCCCGGAGCAACTCCACGGTGACACCGGTGAGCCTACCATCCTCGTCCACATAGGCGAAGCCGCTGGAGGGGACGTAGAAGAACGTCACGGCACCTTCTCCAGACGCCATGGCATCCGCGAAGGACGTGCGCTCGACCGGCCCACTGGCGGCTCCGGCCATGACTTCGACCACCAGGTCCGTCCCGCTTCCGGCCAGCGCCTGCCCTGGCTCCGGGTCATCCGGCGCAGACCCACAGGCGGAGATCAGGACCGGCAAGGCGGCCAGTAAGGCAATGGCGAAGACGGAAGGCGCAGGCATCTGCATTGGGCAATGGCTCCAGGTCCGGGTCGAGTGCTCCCACGCCAGAAGAGCCCTATTCCACCGCGAGCTTCAGCGCAGGGACACCCGGGATGGTGGACGAACCCGCGCCACGAGTCAAGGTGGGGCTTCGCCGGGCGTCGTCCCCGCCGGGGCCACGCCCGGCCCATTGCCTCGCCCGGGCGCCGGGCTCAGTATTGCGGCAACTCCCGACCAGGAGAACGAAATGGCCTACGAGCCATGGATCGACGTGGACCCTGCCGCCCTGCGGCACAACGCCCGGACGGTTGCCAGCCTCGCCGGCGGCCGGCCGGTGCTGGCGGTGGTGAAGAACGACGGCTACGGCCTGGGCGCGGCCCGGGTCGGCCCGATCCTGGACCAGGCCCCGGAGGTGGCAGGCTTCGCCGTGGTCAGGGCGTGGGAGGCGCTGGCACTCCGGGAGGCCGGCGTGCGCAAGCCCGTCCTCCTCATGGGCCTGACGGACGGTGAAGAGGCCGTTGAGCTGGTCCTGCGCGGGGTACGGCTCGCCCCGTTCACCGACGACGCCGTCGCCACCATCACCGCCGCGGCCCGCGTCCTGGGCGACCTCGTGCCCGTCCACCTGTACATAGACACCGGGATGAACCGGCTGGGCATGCCACACCACCGGGCCCTGCCGTGGATGGAAGAGCTGAATGCCGCCGGCGTCGCCCGGGTCGAGGGGACGTTCATGACCTTCACCGAAAGCGATGACTTCGATGACGAGCAGCTGTCCCGCTTCCTGGATCTCACCGGCCGGGCACGCGAACAGGGCGTGGAGTTGGGTCGCCTCCACGCCGCGTCGTCCAACGGCCTGTTCTTTCACCCGCCAGCGCACATGGACATGGTCCGCACCGGATTGGTCCTCTACGGCGCCTATCCCGCCGGAGCCCGGGAGCTGGACCGGGCCGATCTGCGAGTGGCTTTCCGGCTCCGGGCCCGGGTGGTACGAGTCGAGCAACTCCGACCCGGCGACTCCGTCAACTACGGCCGCGAGTACATCGCCCAGCGCCACACATGGGTCGCCACCATCCCCATGGGCCACGCCGACGGCTACCCCCGGGGCGCCGCCAATCGGGCGCGGGTGCTGATCGGCGGCAGGACCTACCCGGTGATCGGAGCGGTGAGCGCCAGCCACGTAATCGTGGAGATAGGCGACGAACGCACCGTCCAGACCGGCGACGTGGCCAACCTGCTCGGGCCCGACCACGACGAGGTGCACCCGAACACCGTGGCGAAGAAAGCCGGCGTGTCCGTGTACGACATTCTGATGCACCTGAGGGTGGCCTGACAGTCTGAGGATCAGGGCTCCGGCCGGGTGACCAGGAACGTGGCGACGCTTATGAATAGAAGGGCCAGCCCACCGAGGAGCAGGGGATGCGGGGCCCGCCACGCCATTATGAGCCAGCTGGTGACCAGCAGGATGATGGCCACGACCTTCGACCGGCGGGAGACGGCGCGCTGTTGCTCCCAGTCGATCAGGACCTGGCCGAAACGGGGGTGGGCGTAGAGCCAGCCGTGCAACCGCTTCGAGCCCCTGGCCGCCGCCCATGCAGCCAGCAGCAGGAACGGCACCGTCGGCAGCCCCGGCAGCACCACCCCGATCGCGCCCAGGAGCACACACAGGTAAGCGAGGAGGGCATACGCCCACCGCGTCACCGGCGAGGCCAGCGGAAGCTCCCGCCCCCGCATTCCCGCTCCCGATCCGGCCTCACCCCGCTCCCGGGAAGGACGGTCAGACATCACCCCAGCGAGCCCCCCCTCCGAGCCATTGCCGGCCCCCAGGCCGGCCCTCCTGCCGCGCCAGCGGCCTCTTGCGAGCGACAGCGAGCCATTGCCGGCCCCCAGGCCGGCCCTCCTGCCGCGCCAGCGGCCTCTTGCGAGCGACAGCGAGCCATTGCCGGCCCCCAGGCCGGCCCTCCTGCCGCGCCAGC
>SLCC01000008.1 GCA_007126035.1 Gemmatimonadota bacterium | reverse complement strand
TCGGAGTTCGGAGTTCGGAGTTCGGAGCTCGGAGCTCGGAACTCGGGACCCTTCCCGGGCCCGGCGCCGCTGGTTATCCTCACCTGGTGCCGGCGACGTGGGCTCGTCGGCCTGGATCCTGAACCAACGCAGGCAAATGACTCGTAGCGTGATGGCGCTGGTGGCCGTGCTGACGGCGGGCGTCCTGTGGGCACCGGCTTCGCCGGTCCTGGGACAGAGCACCGAGGCCAGGGTGGACTCCCTGTTCGCCGAGTGGAACCACCCCGACTCGCCCGGCGCGGCGGTGTCGGTCCTGAAGGACGGGGAGGTGGTGCTGGAGCGCGGTTACGGCAGCGCCCAGCTCGAGTACGGGATACCCATCACGCCGGCCACCATCTTTCACGTGGCCTCGGTGAGCAAGCAGTTCACCACGTTCGCCGTGGCGCTGCTGGCGGCACGGGGAGAGCTGTCCCTGGACGACGACGTCCGGACCCACATCCCCGAGTTCCCGGACCTGGGGCACACGATCACCCTGCGCCACCTGATCCATCACACCAGCGGCGTCCGTGACCAGTGGGAGCTCCTGTCCATGGCGGGCTGGCGGCTGGACGACGTGATCACCAAGGACCACGTCCTGTCACTGGCGCGGCGACAGCAGGAGCTGAATTTCGAGCCGGGCGCCGAGCACCTGTACTCGAACATGGGCTACACGCTCCTGGCCGAGGTGGTGGAGCGGGTTGGCGGGCTTCCCTTCACCGAGTGGATGGACGAGCAGGTGTTCGCCCCCCTGGACATGACGTCGAGCCATATGCACGACGACCACCAGCGTGTGGTCCCCGGACGGGCGTACTCGTACCGCGGCAGCCGGGACCGGGGCTGGCAGAACGCCGTCCTCAGCTACGCCAACGCCGGTGCCACCAGCCTGTTCACCACGGTGGGCGACCTGGCCCGCTGGATCACGAACCTGGAGACGGGCGAGCTGGGCGGGCCGGAGGTGCTGGCCCGGATGAGGGAGCAGGGTGTACTGACCAACGGTGACACCATCCCCTACGCCTTCGCCATCGTGCGGGGCGAGCGCCGGGGGCGCACCACCTGGTCCCACGGCGGCGCCGACGCCGGCTTCCGGAGCAATCTCCTCCACATCCCCGACGAGCGGCTGGGCGTGGTGGTCCTGGGCAACGCCGCGTCCTTCAACGCCGGCGCCATGGCCGCCCGGGTCGCGGACATCTTCCTGGGCGAGGAGGCGGAGGCGGAGTCGACCGGGCCCAGAGGGCAGAGGCCCGACCCGCCGGAGCGGCCGGAGCTGACAGCCGAGCAACTCGAGGAGTTCGCCGGCGACTACTTCAGCCCCGAGCTGGAGGCGCTGTACCGACTGGCGGTGGAGGGAGACACCCTGGTGGCCCGGCACGTCCGGCACGGCGACGTGGCGCTGACCCCGCTGGACGACGACGAGTTCACCGGCGCCAGCTGGTTCCTGCGCCGGGTGGCCTTCACCCGCGACGACCGGGGGCTGGTGGACGGGTTCAGAGTGACTGGCGGCAGGGTCCGGAACCTCAGGTTCGTCCGCCTGGCGGAAGGGGCCCTGCCGGAATAGGCCGCTGCCGCGCAGGCGCAGGCGCCTGCTCCCCGGCCTGCGCTTGCGCCGTCCTCTAAGGAGGCGTCCGGCTGCCGCTGGACCCGTACCGGGACCTCCGTGCCCACGAAGGGTTCGCCGGTGCGATACACCCGGTCCAGGAGCTCGGGGAAGCCCTGGTCCACCACCTCGGGCAGGGCATCGCCCCCAAAGCCGGCTCAGCGAGCTGGCACCGGTCCGCGCCCGCAGGCGAAACGAGCGTGGTTTCAGACCCGTCGGTAGAGGCCGTTGACGCTCGCCCGGCGCCCCACCTCGAGCTCGACCACCACGGTGCGTGTGGGGGCTTCGGGGATGAGCCCCCGGAGGGCGAAGGCGGCGTCCACGTCCGCCGCATCCAGCAGGACGGCACGCCCCGCGGGGAGCCCTTCGAACACGCCCTCCTCACCCGGTACGGGAGTGATACCTGCGCCCGTCAGGTCCGTACCGGGGGCAAACTGGCTGAAGAGGAGCAGCCCGGCCGGCTTGAGCACTCGTGCCGTCTCGTCCACCGCCCGGTCCCACTCGGCCCGACTGCGGGCGGCGTGGTGGACGCCGAGAGCCACCACCAGGTCGAAGGCGGCGGCGGGGCAGAAGGACAGGTCGTCCATCCGGGCCAGCCGGACCCGGCCCGAGGCCGCCTGCTCGCCCACTGCCGCCCGCAGGCGCTCGGCCGTCCGCTCCACCATGGCCCTGGAGGCGTCGAGAGCGTGGACCTGGAAACCGAGCCGGGCCAGTAGCACCGTGTTCCGCCCGGCGGCGCAGCCCAGGTCCAGGACTTTGATCCGGGAGGGGTCGGGGTAGCGCCGGACCAACTCCACCAAGCGGTGGTCCGGGTCACGGGCAGCGAATCGGTCCACCCGGTCCGGGTCCTCCCAGAACTCCTCTGCCATGCCCATGACCGGGTTCGGCTCAACGGGACGGAGCCGCGGTGCGGGCGACGTTGGCGTCGATGCGCAACGTCACACCGCCCCAGGTCTCACGGACATCGAACACACCCTGCCAGATGTGGGCGGCGGGGAAACCCGACTCGTCCGGGGCCCGATGCAGGGCGAAGTCGCGGGACGTGGCCACCCAGAGCCTGGGCTCGCCAGCGCCCGGCTCGCCAGCGCCCGGCCCGCCAGCCAGCTCGTCGCTCAGGATCGGAAGCAGCTCCTCGGCGTTCCACGCGTGGGCGTACAGGGCGGGCGTGTACCGACCATCATCGACGACAGCGGCGGCCCAGGCCCTGACATAGTCCCGTAGATCGGAGGACACGCGCTCGACCCGCTCCACGTTGAGGTAGATGGCCGTGCCCGGCGGGAACCCCTCCGCGGCCGCGACCTCCACCGCCTCCACACCGTGCTCGGAGCCACGGTCCCCGTGCAGGTTGGCGCGTGTACAGCGAGGCAGCGTAGGATCAGCGATGACCTGGTCCTCCGGCAGGATCTCCGCCCAGTCCTGCTCGCCCACGAACAGAACCGCCAGGCCCCAGCCCATCGACTCCAGCTCCGACCGCCGACCCTCCCACCCGGTGCCCCGGAAGCAGGGAGCGGGCAGGTAGAAACCCACCCAGCGGTAAGGCGAATGCTCGAGCCACAGCCCCATGGCATCGTCGCCCGGGTAGTCCCGGGTGTCGAAACCCGGCACGCCCCGGGCCACCTCGGGGGCCGGCTCAGCCACCGGCACCGGCGCGCACCCGCCCAGCAGCGCGGCCCCGGTCAACACGCCTGTCGCCAGACCTCTGAACACCGCTTTGCCAGACACTTCGCCGCTCCCGAGCTGGTGGTGAACTCCGCCTCCGACACCCCCACGCTCGCGGCAATGCACCCGCCGTGCCGCCACCACTGCCTCAGATGACAAGGAGCAGGAAGAAGGTCATGAAGTTCGCCGCCACCACTGCCCAGCCTATCCGCTTCAGGTGACGGGGATGAGGCAGGACCCCGCTCACCACCACCACCACCACCACCGACGGCAGCACCGCCAGGGCACGGACCGCCGGGTACGGCAGCCAGACAGCCACCACCACCGCCAGACCAGCCACCACCACCGCCAGCACCGGCGCCGCCGGCACCAGCCACCGACGCCGCGGCCGACCCTTGTGCGCCACCTTCACCGCGTGCACCGCCACGATGGCCGGCACCACCGCGCCCAGCCACACGCCCGCCGCCGCCAACGATGACCACCAGTCCGCAGGGCCGCTCAACGCCACGGGCAGCAACGCCGCCGAAAACGCCGTCGCCGCCAATAGCTCTCCCGCCAGCGTCTTCACACGACCGGTAAGGAACGCGGGAACCAGGACCAGCGCCGGCACCGCCGGGATCACCGCCGCCCGCCACGCACGGGCTGGCGCCAGCCATAACGCCAGCACGAGCAGCACGAGAATCGCCGCACCCAACAACCAGAGTCGACGACGCGCAGAATCCAACAGCAGGTCCCGAACACGAACCCCGCGCAGCCCCATGATCACCGCCAGCGGCTCGTGGACAAGGAACGCCGCCACGGCCACTCCCGCAAACGCAAACGCCCCGGCATGACCGCCCCCGTACACGAGTCCCGTCAACAACGGGAACCCCAGCTGGGCGTACGCTCCATGCTCCCGAGGCAACAGAGACCTGCCCTTCACCACCCCACCTCCAGATCCACGCTCCAGTCGCCAGCCATGACACCACAACCACCAACAGTCTACCACCTGCCGCCAGAGCCGGGAACGCGAGTTTCGTGCACCCGCCGCCACCCGCCGCCACCCGCCGCCACCACGCACCGACACGCCGCCTTGCCACGCCCCGGAGCGGCATTACCTTTGACCCGAGACATCCACCGCGGGGGAGGTGCCATGGGCCGGGATGACGCGCTCAAGCTTTTCGTCGTGCTGAACCGGGCCGCGACGGCGGTGACGGCGGCGGCCCAGGCAAACGTGGCGCGGCACGGGCTGTCGCTGGCGGAGTTCGCGGCGCTGGAAGCGCTTTACCACAAGGGGCCACTCCTGGTCGGCGAGCTCCAGAGGGCTGTGCTCAAGTCCAGCGGCGGGATCACCTACCTGGTGGACCGCCTGGTGGAGAAGGGCCTGGTGCAACGGCGGCCGTGTCCGGGAGATCGGCGGGCGCTCTATGCGGAGCTGACGGAGGAAGGCTCAGACCTCGTGGACCGGATCTTCCCGGACCACGCCGCCGCCCTGGAAGAAGCCATGGGCGCCCTGACGCCCGACGAGCAGCGCCAGGCGACGGACCTGCTGAAGCGCCTGGGCCTGGCCGCGGCAGACGTCGCCCGGCCTTCTCCATCCGCCGGCTAACCCGCGCAGCCCGGAATCGCGGCACCGTACTTGCCGTTTATCTCGATACCGAGAAATATGGGAAGGAGAAGGTTCACATGGCAACGAGGGAGCAGGCTACGGTGACGAAGTGGACGATCGACCCGGCGCACACGCTGGTGGAGTTCGAGGCCCGGCACATGATGCTGACGAAGGTGCGCGGTCGTTTCGCGGACGTGTCGGGCGAGCTGATAGTGGACGAGGCGAACCCTGAGAACAGCCGAGTGGAGGTGGAGATCGACGCCCGGTCCATCGACACTCGGTCGAGCGATCGTGACACGCACCTCCGCTCGGAGGATTTCCTGGACGTGGAGCGTTATCCGAAGGTCACGTTCCGGAGCAAGCGGGTAGAGGGTGCCCACGCGGAGCCGGGCGACGAGTTCCAGCTCATTGGCGACCTGACGATCCGGGACCAGACGCGCGAGGTGGTGCTGGACTGCCGTTACGAGGGTCAGGGCACGGACCCGTGGGGCGGCACGCGTGCCGGCTTCAACGCCACCACGAAGGTTGACCGTCGTGACTGGGGCCTGACGTGGAACCAGGCCCTGGAGACGGGCGGGGTTCTGGTCAGCCACGAGCTGAAGGTGGAGCTGGAGGTCCAGGCGGTGCGCCAGCAGGACGGTTGATGCCCGGGTGAAGCGGGGGGCACGGCGACGGCCACGGTCAGACCGGGGCGGACGCTCCCGAGGTCGCCTGGAGATAACGGGACCCTTGTCCAGCGCGGCCGAGCCAACCTATCATTGTCTCGCCCCGGTCGAGCCTTATAGCCAGCCGAACCCCTGACCAGGGAAGGTGCCGACGTGGAGATGCTCATCCTCGTGGCCATCGTAGTGGCCATCGCGTTCTTCGCCGTGAGGTCGTACAACCGGCTCGTGGCGTTGCGCAACCGTTTCAAGAACGCCTTCGCCCAGATCGATGTCCAGCTCAAGCGTCGCTACGACCTGATCCCCAACCTGGTGGAGACGGCGCGCGGCTACATGAAGCACGAACGGGAGACTCTCGAGGCGGTCATTCATGCCCGCAACGCGGCCAGCCACGCGGAGCAGCGGGCCGCGTCTGATCCGTCAGACGCCGGCGCCATGCGGGCTTTGGTGGGTGCGGAACAGGTGCTGACGGGCGCCCTGGGTCGGTTCTTCGCGCTGGCGGAGGCGTACCCGGACCTGAAGGCCAATCAGAACATGGCCCAGCTCCAGGAGGAGCTGGCATCGACGGAGAACCGCATCGCCTTCGCCAGACAGGCGTTCAACGACGCGGTGATGCTCTACAACACGGCCCGGGAGAGTTTCCCGACGAACCTGGTGGCGGGCTTCTTCTCCTTCTCCGAAGCGGAGCACCTGATCATCGAGGAGCCTGCGGAGCGGGAGGCACCCCGCGTCTCTTTCGGCCCCTGAGCCGGAGTCCCACCGGCCCGGCATCCGCCGGGCCCGGACCCGATCTGCTGACACTGGACCATGGACTACTTCGAGGCGCAGGAGCGGGCCCGACGCCGTACCCACGTCCTGATCGGGCTCTTCGTCCTCTCGATCCTGGGGATCGTGCTGGTCCTGTATCTGCCGGCCAATGCCGTGGCCGGCTCCCGACCGGGTGGACACGATCTTCCGCTCTTCCTGAACATCGCCCTACCCGTCTCCGGGTTCATCCTGGCGGGCGCGTGGTGGCGACTGCGTACACTGCGCGCCGGCGGCGCCGCGGTGGCCACCATGATGGGAGCGCGTCAGGTCCTGCCCGACACCCTCTCGGAAGCGGAGCGCCGGCTCCAGAACGTGGTCGAGGAGATGGCATTGGCGTCGGGCGTGCCGGTCCCGGCCATCTTCGTGCTGGAAGGCGAGGAGGGTATCAATGCCTTCGCCGCGGGCTATACCATCCACGACGCGGCGGTAGTGGTGACCGGTGGCTGCCTGGAGCGGCTGGACCGGGACGAGCTCCAGGGTGTGATCGCCCACGAGTTCAGCCATATCCTGAACGGTGACATGCGGCTGAACATCCGGATGGTCGGGATGCTCTACGGCCTGCTGCTGCTGACCGTGGTGGGCCGTGGCATCATCCGGAGCTCGGCACACGGCCGGATCAGGCGCAGCCGCGACGCCGGCGGCGCCCTGGCCCTGGGGCTGGGCCTGCTGCTGGTGGGGTACCTGGGCGTCCTCTTCGGCAAGCTCATCAAGGCCGCCATCTCCAGGCAGCGCGAGTTCCTGGCCGACGCCGCCGCCGTCCAGTTCACCCGCAACCCCGGCGGCCTGGCCAGCGCCCTGAAGAAGATCGCCATGCTCCACCCGGGCAGCGTGATCCGGGACCATCACGCCGAGGAGCTGAGCCACGTCTTCTTCGCCGGCGGGCTGCGCCGGAGCTGGCTATCCCTGTCGCTCCTGGGCACCCATCCGCCCATAGAGGAGCGGATCCGCCGGGTCGATCGGGACTGGGACGGCCGCTACGACGTGAAGGTGCCGGAGGCGATGAAGGAACAGGCGGCGGAGGCCCGGGCCCGGCGCCTGTCAGGCGAAGGCGTCCCGGCCATGGCGCGCCTGGGCCTGCCCGCCGCCGCGGTGATGGCTTCCATCGGCGCTCCGGCCGCGGCGCACCTGTCGTACGCGCGACGGCTCCTGGAGCAGATCCCCGAGACCCTCCGTGATTCCGCCCATGACGACGAGGGGGCCCAGGCCCTGGTACTGGCCCTGCTCCTGGCCAGGGCGCAGGGGCCGGTGCGGGAGCGCCAAATGGGACTGGTGGCCGAGCTGGGCGGAGAAGCCATGGCCCGGGAGGTCGAGGAACTGTCTGCCTGCGTGCTGGCGGCGGGGCCCGAGGCCCGGCTGGCCCTCCTGGACCTGGCCCTGCCCGCTCTCAGGACGCTACCCGAGCCCCGGGCCGCAGCTCTCCGCCGCACCGCCCAGCACCTGGTCCGCGAGGACGGCCAGGTCAGCATGTTCGAGTACACCCTGGTCCACGTCCTGGCCCGCGCGCTCCAGAGCAGCCGTCAGGCGCAGGACCGGGCGACAGAGCACATCCATTCCTTCCAGCCCCTCCGGGACGAGGTGCAGCTGGTTCTGAGCGCCATCGCCCACTCGGGAGCCGCCACATCGCGGGAAGCGGATGCCGCGTTCTCAGCCGCGGCCCAGCGATTGCCCCCTGCCGCCCACCCCCTTACCCTCCAGCCGGCGGAAGCCGTCGACCTGGTGCGGGTGGACCGGGCGCTCCAGCGCCTGGACCGGGCCGCCGCCCCGGGTGTGCGACGTCGTCTGGTCGACGCCTGCGCCCACGCGGCGGCTTTCGACGGGCAGGTGCTGGCCGAGGAGGCGGAGACGCTGCGGGCCGTGGCCGAGGCGCTGGGTTGCCCCATGCCACCCATGGCCATGGCCCCGGTGGTCGTGGCCTGATCGAAGCGCCAGAATCAGACGGACCCGGAGCGGCTTCTCCCGCCCGTGATGACCCCGTAGAGCCAGACGAGGAAGGCCACGATCGCGATGATCCAGAGCAGGTTCAGCAGCAGCCCGGCGATGCCGGCTATGAGACGGGCTACGATCCAGATGACTACCAGGGCAATGGCTATCCATATCAGGTGTTGCATTTCGTCATCCTCCAGACAGGGTCCGCCGGGATGTTGGGGTCACGAACCGTGCCAGGAGACGCAGGGGCGCCGGAGCCATAAGCGCGCGCTGAAGGCGCTTGCGCTCCTGGCACTCCTGCCCGCCGTCGCCTGTGCTCCGCCGCTGGGGGAGACGGCGACTGCGGGACCGGCGGACACCATTGCCCCGGAGCGGCACGGTGCCCGGGTCGCCCGCATCGAGACATCGCTCCTGCCCCCGACCCGGGTACAGGGCCGAGCGCACGCCCCTGCCACACTGGAGGCACGCATGGAGGAGCTGGGCGTGCCCGGGGTCAGCGTTGCCGTGATCAGCGACGGCCGCATCGCCTGGGCCCGGGCGTACGGCCTGGCCGACGCCGAGGCGGGCACTACAGTCACCACCGAGACGCTGTTCCAGGCCGCCTCAATGAGCAAGCCGGTGGCCGCCATGGGAGCCCTCACCCTGGTGCAGGAGGGTCTCCTGACCCTCGACGACGATGTGAACCGCTGGCTGGCGCGCTGGCGTGTCTCGCCCCACGAGTGGCAAACGGAGCGGCCCGTCACGCTGCGGCGGCTGCTGTCCCACACCGCCGGCCTCACCGTCCACGGCTTCCCCGGCTACCCCGCCGGAGCCGAGCTGCCCGACGTGGTCCAGGTCCTGGCGGGAGCGCCGCCGGCCAACACGGGCCCCGTGGTCGTGGACATCCCGCCCGGAGAGATGTGGCGCTATTCCGGCGGCGGCACCACCGTGGTCCAGCTCCTCATGGAGGAAGTCACCGGTGAGCCCTTCGCCCGCTTCATGGAGCGGCGGGTCCTCCGGCCCCTGGGCATGGACGCCAGCACCTACCAGCAGCCCCTGCCCGCCGAGCTGGCTTCAGTGGCGGCCACCGCCCACGGTGCGGACGCCCGACCGGTCCCCGGCCGCTTCCACGCCTACCCGGAGATGGCGGCGGCAGGACTGTGGACCACCCCCTCGGACCTGGCCCGCTGGATCCTGGCCGTACAGCGATCCCTGGCCGGTGACACCACCGGCCTGCTGGAGCCTGCCATGGCCCGGGCCATGATGGCCGCCGAGGCCGGACCCCACGGGCTGGGCCCACAGGTCGCTGGCAGCGGCGATGCCGTCCGCTTCGAGCACGGCGGCGCCAACCAGGGGTTCCGGGGCACCTTCATCGGGTTCGCCGGACGAGTCGAGGGCGCCGTGATCATGACCAACTCGAACAGCGGCGGCGCCCTGGCCAACGAACTGCTCCTGGCCATCGCCAGCGAGTACGACTGGCCGGGTTTCGCCCCCACGGTGATCGTGCCGGTCCCCGTCGCCCCCGGGGCCCTCCAGGAATACGAGGGACGCTACGGCACCGCCGACCAGCAACTCGTGGTGACGGCGGACCTGGACCAGCAGAGCCTGATCATCACCACCGGAGACCAGGCCCGACACGAATTCGTGCCCGTGGACGACGACCGCTTCCACCCGGTGGCCGGCGGCGCGACAGTCGCGTTCGAGCGGGACGAAACCGGCGCCATCGTGGCCTTACGCGCGGCCGGGTCCAGATGGCCACGGTTGGAGCAGTAGCCCGTCGCGGTCCCGACGTCCAGGGTCGCCGCCCGCTTCGATCAGGGGCGCCGCCGACCTGGTGCCTGTGCTTCGCCCCGGACGGGGCCCGCTGATTCCGCTACGCCCGCCTCGGGCAGCTCCGATCTGATCACCCGCGCCGAGATCGACCGCGGCCAGTGGCAGGATGTCTACGAGCTCGTCCGGAACCTGCGGCCTCGCTGGATCAAGACGCGGGGGGTGACCCACCTGTCGGGCCAGACGGGCGGGGTCCAGGTGTACGTGGGCGAGACGAGGCTGGGCGGGGTGGACCTGCTCAAGGATCTCCCCACCGCGGCCATCCATCACGTGGCGTGGGTCGATCCAGTCAGCGCCGCGGCGCGGTGGGGGTCGGGCCACGGCGATGGCGTGATCGCCGTGTCGTACCGCCCCGACAGTCGCTGAGGACCGGGCTCAAGGGGCGCCCGCGGATGTGGCGGCTCCGGGCCACCACTCGTTATCGTGGGTTGACGGACGGGGGATCCTCAGACCAGAATGAGACGGTCACGGCTCGCTCCTCCTCCCGTCAGGCCATGGGCATTACGGACCGCTACGACCGCATGAGCTACCGCCGCGCCGGGCGGAGCGGGCTGATGCTGCCTGCCGTCTCCCTGGGGCTCTGGCACAACTTCGGCAGCGTCGACCCCTTCGAGAACGCCCGGGCCATGGCCCTGCGCGCCTTCGATCTGGGCATCACCCACTTCGACCTGGCCAACAACTACGGCCCGGCGCCCGGCTCCGCCGAGGAGACGTTCGGGCGGATCCTCCGCCATGACCTGGCCGGCTACCGCGACGAGCTGATCATATCGACCAAGGCAGGCTGGCCCATGTGGCCCGGCCCGTACGGCGACGGCGGCTCCCGCAAGTACCTGCTGGCGAGCCTCGATGCCAGCCTGCGCCGGATGGGGCTCGACTACGTCGACATCTTCTACCACCACCGCCCCGATCCCGGCACGCCGGTGGAGGAGACCATGGCCGCTCTGGATCAGGCGGTCCGGCAGGGCAAGGCGCTCTACGTGGGCATCTCCGCGTACGATCCCGCGGGCACCGCCGAGGCGCTGGGTATCCTCCGCGGCCTTGGCACGCCCGTCGTCATTCACCAGCCCGCCTACAGCATGCTGGATCGCACGCCGGAGGACGGGCTGCTCGACCTCCTCCAGGACGAGGGCGTGGGCTGCATCGTGTTCTCGCCCCTCGCCCAGGGGCTGCTCACCGATCGGTACCTGGACCGCATCCCGTCCGATTCACGGGCGGGCAGGCCCGGCACCTTTCTCCAGAGCGAAGCCGTCACCGAGGAAATCCGCCGCCGCGTCCGCTGCCTCTCGGAAATAGCCGCGCGCAGGGGCCAGTCCCTCGCGCAGATGGCGGTGGCGTGGGTGCTTCGCCACGAGTCGGTCACGTCGGCCCTGGTCGGGGCGAGCCGCGTCGAGCAGGTCGAGGCCAATGTGGCCGCCCTCGACCATGCGGCGTTCACCGCCGACGAGCTCAGCGCCATAGACGCCTGCCTGGCCTGAGCCCGGCCGCCAGGCCGCGGTTCCAACTCGAGGTCTCATGCCCTGGTGTTCAGAGACCGGGGGACAGGTCCACTTCCACGCGGCGGATGGCACCGGAGCGCGTGAATATCGCCGCGCTCGTATCCCGGTCGATGATACTCCCCTCCATCGAGGCGATGGAGCCATCCTTCCGCACAACGCCAATGGCCGCGCTCGGCGATCGGCGGTAGATGAACGGAGTCTGGCAGTAGGTGAAGGCCAGCGACCCGGGGTCGAGGTCGATCGTGCGCAGATTGCCGTCGAGGTCGACGTATTCGAACGCCCTGGCCTCGGACACGAGCTCCGACGAGCGGAGGAGGATGGGATCGATGGCGATGCGGCCCTCGATGACGCGGACACCGAGTTCGCCCCAACGACAGAGGATGTCCTCCTTTACCTGTCCAGTCATCCCGGGCTGCTTCGCCCCCGCATGAGCGGGCGTGTGTGAGTAGGGGTCCGTCGGGAATGCCCCATATTCCTCGGCTGTCTTGTTCATGCCGAGGCCTCCACGAACGTCATAGTAGGCGGAGATCAGGCGTCGAATCGCCTTCTCATCAGCCCCCCTGTCCCGCGCGTTGAAAACGGTCCGCTGAACAGCCAGGGCCAGCTTCGACACCATGTGCCAGTAGATGCACCCGAGGCCTTCGTAGCCGAAGAACGTGCCGGAGCGACCCGTATACGAGCGATGGTGGAAGGCCGCCTCGAAGATGCCGAGAACCTGCTCTCGCTCCTCCTGAACCAGCTCGGCGTAGCCGGAGTGCTCGAGTCGATCGAGGGCGGCCGCGACGTCTCGCTTGTTGCGGAACGTGCCGTTGAAGTGGCAGCCCCCGTGGAGGTCCCGGATGACCAGCGTCCGATCCCCCTCCATGAGCAGGCGCTGCAAGAGCCTGGAATCCCTCACGGCGGACCGGGGAATGATGTTCTTCTCGAGGAAGGTGGGCAGATCACGGTCCGGATAGAGGAGGTAGCTGTGCTGATCCGCCCGATAGAGTGGACTCTCGCGCAGCGCCGTCAGAAGATCGATGGACTCATCGGGCGACAGGATGTCCGACGCTAGCACGGCGGCCTGACCTTCCAGCATCAGATCCAGATGGTCGATCGCCAACTCCGCATCGCCGACGGAAAGCAGATTGTACGAATGGTAGAGACCGTCTTCTCGCCGATTCATCTCGATCGTTCGGTCAACCAATGCCATCGCTGAGCCGAACAACCGTCGCAGATCGGCGAAAGTGACCGGGCGTCCTTCGCCCGACAGCCCCATTTCATAGACACAGGTCCGGTAGCGACTACCCGCGTCACCGAGGGTGTCGACGAGCTCCTTCCGGCGAGCCTCGCTCGTCACGCCCCCATCGACCTCCACGAAGCGCGCCAGGGCGTCCGATACCGTGTCGACGAGGTCGGCGACCTCTGCTGACAGGATCGAGTCGGGCTCCGGCGCCCTGGAGAAGAGGTCGTCCAGGAATGCCAGGTACCGCCGAAGGTGGCACAGTGTCACCATGGACACGCCGTAACCCACGAGCGCGTTGTTGGCGTCGTTCCATTCCGGACGCTGGGTGTTCATCCAGATCCCGCCGCCCGGTATGAAGTTGGTCAGCTTGGCCAGAAGCGGTACGAGCAGCTTTTCGGCCAGGGAGCCGAGCACGACCTCGCTCTCGCGCCAGTGGAGCTTGCCATCCGCCCCGATGCTTTCGACCCGCCTCCTGATTGCGCCGTCCGTCGCCTGATCGAACTCGATGGTGTCATGCGGATCGCGCAGCAGGTCCGCGTACGGCTTGATCCGATACGGGACGTTGGCGTAGGCGAAGATCCGGCGCGTCAGGAGCTCGGTCAACCGTTCTGGATGGTGCTCCCGGGAAAGCTCGAGCAGGGCGAGCAGATACACGATCTGATGGTCGCCCCAGTAGCCGATGAATGACCACGGGTCGTCGGGGTCCGGGACCTCCCAGTCGATCCCCCTGTTGGAGATTCGAAACGGGTTGTAGCCGTCGGCCGTCGAGGCGTTGACGAACCTGGCGGTCATGCTCTCCAGGAACTCAGGGAACGACCGGCCCAGCGCCTCCCAGTTCTGGAAGATGTCTCGCCAGTTCCCTTCGTACCCCCTCCGCGGAGACCCATCTTCCGCCCGAAGATCAATGGTGAAGTGGTTCCAGGGACGGCTCGGATCGCCATGCCGCCGGCTGAAAACGAGGGGGAGGTACTCGTAGCAGATGCGCTCCAGCTGCGGCCCGGAGCTGCGCGCCATCCTCAGGACATCCTGTATCGGCGTTCGCGCGGGGATGTCGTCGATGAACGCCGCGTTCTCCCCGGCTACCGTCCGGTTGGCCGATTCGATAAACGCGCGCAGGTCGTCGCGATCCACGTGGTATCCATCATCGAATACCCCGCCCCGCATCACATTGAAGAGGACGTTGGTCTGATGCCGCCCCGTCGTCAGGTCGTCACCGGTTACCTGAAGGCCGTCGCTGCTCCCGACAATCGCCCTCAGCCCATCTGATCCCGCGCGGACGTCCGCGTCCACGGCCGCGACGAGATCGGCAGGTCGTTTCAAGGCCTCGACCAGGGCCACCACGTCCGCCGCGTCCTGCTCGATCTCGGCTACCATCAACCAGTCGCGCTGGTCCTTCGGCGCCAGGATGGCTTCTGAATGCACGAGGTAGGCGCCGCGCTCCGCTCGCACCGATTCTTCCGTCTCCACGGACGCCCCGCGCCGGAAGCGCTCCAGCTGCCGGGTCGAGAGGAGGACGGCGTCCGCGTCCAGGCCGGCGGACCAGACCGTCGTGGCATGGAGCGCTTCGCTCGGCTCCGGACGGTCCACGGGCCGGGCGCTCAGGGCGAAGATCCCGATATCGGGTCCAGGCACGAGCTCACTCTTCCGGTACGCATCCACCAGGACGCTCCGCTCGGTCTGCATGGCGCGCGGGACGCCGTACGGCATGATGTTCTGCATGCCGTCCAGGATGCGTAGCTCCAACGTGAGATCGCCGTGGTTCCGGAGCACGGAACGCTTTACGAAACCGTATTTCTCGCTCGTGGACCAGGTGAGGGAGAAGGTGAGACCCAGATCCTCGTTGGCCTCCTCGAACCGGATGATATTCCCGCGACGGTTCTTGTAGAGCCTTCGTTCGAGCCGGTACAGATCGGCGTACCTGCTGGAAAAGGGCTCCCACAGCCACGCGGCGGCAAGGGCACCGCCTGGCAAGCCCGCGCCGCCCTGGGACTGCCGGGGAGTGGCCAGGACCAGCGTCTTGCTCCCGGTGATGTCCTGGGAGTCGTGGATCTTGTCCACGGTGTAGTAGGGGAAGAGCGGGTGATCCGGGCTCCGACGGCCGGCCGTGAGGGCGCCGTTGCTCGAGATGAAGAGCCAGTGATCCGCCGCGCTCACCACCGACATGAAGAACGGCGGCATCCGGTCATGGTGATCGATGCGGTAGTAACTCTCGCCGTCGATCTTCGTGAGCCCGCCCGTCACACGGTGGTCCGCAACGAGCAGTGGCGCGGATCCTACCCGGATCGTACGCGTGTTCGAATCGGTTCGATCTACGACGGTCGCGCTCTCACCCTCACTCGTTGACATAGAACGGGATGTTGGCGTGCGCCGCGCTTCCGCGGCCGTCGAACACGTAGATGAACAGCCTGTACGGGCCCGGCTCCCGCGGCGCCGTGAGCGTGATCCGGGAGGCGGCGGGCTGGTCGATCACGCCGCTGATCAGCCGCGGCTCCTCTTCATCATCCCCGCCCGTGGTGGTGGCCCCGCTCTCTTCCCGGACCTCCCAGAGGTACGTCAGCTCATCCCCGTCCGGGTCGGTGGACACGACCTCGGCGGGATAGGACTGGCCCGCATCGAGATAGATGCCGTCGTAGGCCGTGCGGCCGTCCAGCAGGGCCGACTCCAGCCGCGGTGAGCGGTTCTCCGGCCACTCGCCGTTCCAGACATAGTGCATGACGTCGACGGCCTCCGTGGCCTCCCCGGTGGGGAGGAACAGCCCGTACCAGGTAGGCGTGCGCTCCTGCTTCTGACCCCAGAGGAAGACGTAGGAGCCGATCAGCTGCGTGGTGTCCGAAGCGATGGCCGTCTGGTAGCGCTCCAGGTACGAATCCGCCTTGACGGAGCTGGTGTTCTCGATGGGCGCGCCCCACGGCGTTTGCTGAACCTCCCAGTGCCCCGTCGCTCCCCACTCGGTCACCATGTAGGGACCGTCCCAGCCGGACTCCGCCATGCGCTGCGGCAGGTCCGCGATGCCCGCGTACATCTGGACACTGAGCAGGTCCAGGTCCGGCGCGCGCGTCTTGATCTCATGGACCAGCTCCGGGCTGACGCCGGCCAGCATGGTGGTGGTGAGATGGTGGGGGTCCACCTCATGGATCATCTTCGAGATTCCATTGACCGCATCCCAGACCCGGGGATTGGTGGCGCCCAGGTTGAGCTCGTTGCCGATTCCCCAGATGATGAGCGCCGGGTGGTCCTTGTATTTCTCCACCTCGGCACGGAGTCGCTCCAGCTGTTCGGCGACGGCTTCGTCGTCGTCGTAGTCGAATCCGAAATAGCCGCGGCCCTCGCCGGGGCGCTCCCGCGCCACCTCTAGACCCATGGTCACGTAGAGCCCGTTCCGGTGAGCCCGGTCAAGGACTTCCTGCCCTGTGTCCCGGTTGTTGTCGGTCCGCCACGTCCGGAAGGTATTGCCGCCGTGCAGGGCGAGGCGCTCGACGTCGCCGAACTCGAGGCCGGCCCCCTTGATATAGAAAGGCTCGCCGTTCAGATAGAGTTGGTAGCGCCCATCTGCATGGCGAATCTCGGCCCGGGTGGGCGTCTGGTCCGTAACCGTGGCATCGTCCTGCGGGGCGCCACAAGCACTCATGCCAGAAATGAGCACGACCGCGCCCACCACGCGGGTGATCTGACCGATCGAACGTGAATCGCTACGCATAGCACACCAACCTGTTCAGGATTTGCCCGCCTTGACCCTGGCGGGGGAGGTAACCAGTTGCCGCTGCAACTCCTCGAGGGATTTGCCTTTCGTTTCCGGAACCACCATCAACACGAACACCAGACCGGCGGCCGCGAAGAGGCCATAGATGAGGAAGGTGGTCCCGCTGCCGATGGTAGCCAGCTGCCAGGGGAAGACCAGCTGCACCAGGAAGCTGACGGCCGAGTTGATCAGGCCTACGAAGGAGATGGCCAGGCCCCGGATACGGTTGGGGAAGAGCTCCGAGAACAGGACCCACATCACCGGTCCGATGGAGATGGCGAAGGCCGCTACGAATCCCAGGATTCCGAAGAGGATGAGCATGGGATTCATGCTGATGGCCTCGGCGATCAGCTCCGATTCGTAGAGCCGTGCCACGTCCGCTCCCAACTCCCGCTGAAGCGCGCTCTTGAAGGTGACATCGCTGGTGAAGGTCTGGCCCACGAGCGGCTGGAGAGCCTGCGCGTGCTCGGCCACGATCTCGGTCGCCTCGGGCCCGAGGGTATAGGTGGCCTGGTAGAAGCCGAACGCCAGGACGAACATGGCGATGGTGATCCCGGAGAGGCCCACGCCCAGCAGGGGCCTTCGTCCCAGCCGGTCAATCAACAGGATGGCCACTACCGTGAACACCAGGTTTGTCAGACCCACGAAGATGGCCTGAACGAACGAGGCATCCGTCCCGATGCCCGACTGCTCGAAGATGACCGGCGCGTAGAAGAAGACGGAGTTGATCCCCGTGATCTGCTGGAGTACGGCGACCACGATGCCCACGGTGAGCACGAAGCGCATGGCGGGCACGAACAGATCGCGCAGCGCGCCCTTCTCCAGCTGCGCCTCGCGAGCGATGCTCGCCTGGATCTCCGATAGCTCGATTGCCGCCGCCTCGCGTCCCACCGCCAACTCCATGATGGGAAGAGCCTCCGCTTCGCGGCCTTTCATGATGAGCCAGCGCGGGCTCTGGGGGACGAAGAAGAGCCCGACGAAGTATAGCAACGCGGGCAATGTCTCCAGGCCGAGCATCCAGCGCCAGGTATGGTCTCCGAAGGCCAGGGCCTGGGCCCAGCCTGCGTCTGACTGCCCGAGCCGCAGGATCAGGTAGTTCGTGAAGAAGGCTACGGAGATCCCGATGACGATGTTCAACTGATTGAATGAGACCATGCGCCCGCGCATGTGCGCCGGTGACAGCTCGGCGATGTACATGGGCGCGATGATCAGCGACGCACCCACGGCCAGGCCGCCCAGCATCCTCGCCGCTACGAGGAAGGCGAAGGTCGGGGCCAGCGCCGAACCGATGGCCGAAATGCCGTACAGCAGGGCGGCCACGAAGAGGATCGCCCGCCGTCCGAATCGGTCGCTGAGCGGTCCCGAGACCATCATCCCCAGCGTGGCCGTCAGCGTCAGCGAGCTCACCGCCCAGCCGAGCTGGATCGTCGACAGGCCGAACTCCAGCTCGATGAACCGGACAACGCCCGAGATGACGGAGGCGTCGAAACCCATGAGGAAGCCGCCCAGGGCGACGATCAGGGCCGTGCGAACAACGTACAGGCGATCAGGCATGGTGGGGCTCACAGGGCTACCTGAAGGTACGTCCGGAGCCCGAAGGCGAGCCCGGCGAAAAAAAGGACGAGACCCGAGAAGGCAGAGCGGGTCAGTCGAGCAGCACGTGTCATCGACAGGCTCCCGTGGAGCAGCATGGAACGGTCCCCGGAAACCGGGCAAGCCGGGTACTTTGTTCGACTGGCGAACAAAGTACCCGGCGCGTGCCTTTGTGTCAAGACGAGGACGTCAGGGCGAAGGCCGCCGTCAGGGGCGCTGCGCGCGGCGAGGTTCATCTTGTGCCGTCGGAAGAGGAGGTATGCCGAAGCGCCTCGGCCAGGACCATGGTGGCGGCTCCAAGGGAGGTGCCCCGGGGGCCGAGCTCGCTGATCCGGATCTCCGAGGCGGCCACCGAACTGACCAGGGTGCGTTGGACCACGGTGGCCCGGAGAGGCCGGAGCAGGTCGTTGCCGAGGCGAACGAGGCTTCCTCCCAGGATGACGGCCCCGGGGTTGAGCAGATTCAGGAGACCGGCGATCGCCACCCCCAGATGGTGGGCTGCCTCCCGGACGACGCTGACGGCGAGTCGGTCCCCTGCGAGTGCGGCCTGCTCGATTGTGCCTGGAGTTACCTCGCCTCTTGCCAGGAGGCTATCGGGAGCGTCGGCGAGGCCAGCCTGTGCGCGTCGGACCAGGGCCTCACCGCCTACGAAGGTGACGAGGCATCCCCGGTTTCCGCAGAGGCAGGGCTCCCCGTTCGGATCGATGGACACGTGTCCGATCTCTCCGGCTGCGCTGGAAACGCCCCGGGAGATCTCGCCTCCAACCATGAGGCCCGCTCCGATCCCGGTGGCGAGCTTGATGTAGGTGAAGTCTTCGAGCCCGCGCCCTGCACCCCACCAGCCCTCGGCCATGGCCCCCAGGTTCGCGTCATTCTCCACGTAGACCGGCACGCGGAACCGGGTCTCCAGCGACTCGAGCCCGCTGTGTCCCCCCCATGCGGGCAGAACGATGGGGGAGAGTTGCATGGGGTCCATGTGGTCCACCGGCGCGGGCACAGCCACCCCGATCCCCTGGAGGGCCCGCGCCGCCCCCGGCACCTCAGCCAGACACGCCTCACAGAGCTGTTCGATGAGCTCCCTGGTGCCTTCGGGGTCGGATCGGACCGGGTGCATCTTCTCGTTCCATGCCAGGATCCGGCCCCGGAGATTCGTGAGGGCCACGGCCACGTGGGTGGCCCCCATGTCCACCCCCAGGATCAGTCGCGCATCGTCCTGAAACTCGAGCAAAACCGGACGTCGTCCTCCTCGGCTGGGCCCGCTGCCCACCTCGGCTACGAGCTCGGTCGCCAGAAGCTCGTTCACGAGTTGCGAGGCGGTGGAGCGCGAGACATCGAGGCGCCTGGAGAGATCGGCTCTGGAGATCCGCTGTTCGTACCAGATGGTCTGGAGGGCGAGGTCCGGCAGCTGCCGGCCCCGGGCCTCAGGGGCCGGGGCCGGCGGTTGCGGCGGGGTCCGAAGCGCAATGGCGATTCGCTGACGTGGGGCGGCGACGGTCACCGGCGGAGATAGACGTTGGTCACGTACGGCAGGAAGGCGCGGGTGGATCGGATAGAAGGCACGAGAACAGCACTCCGCGTGACGAGATTTTTCGTCCTACTTTGTTCGCCCATCGAACAAAGTGCCTTCAGACGCGCGCCCTGTCAAGACCCGCCAGGCGCCTCCAGGTCGAGGTGCTCGCTGGCAGCGGTGGGAGCCGCCGGGCTTCGTGGTACAAGAAAAGCCCCGGCAGCGCGGCGTGCCGCGCTGCCGGGGGCAAAGGGGGAATGCCGCGGATCCGCTCAGTAACCTGGGTTCTGTTCGAGGTTGCGGTTCTTGACCAGTTCCGCCGCCGGGATCGGCAGCCGCATGCGCTCCGGCGTGACCAGGCCGAACCGGTTCGACGTCGGGTCGTTGTTCGTCAGCTGCTGCACGAAGAACTCCGGACCGCGCTGGACCAGGTCGAACCAGCGCTTCATCTCGTACGCGAACTCCAGTTCGCGCTCACGGTAGATCGCGTCCTTGAGCGCGACGCCGCTAAGGCCATGCAGGTCCGCCGGGACGGCGCGGTTCTCGTTGCCGGTGCCCTGGCGAGCCCGCGCGCGGATCCGGTTCACCTGCGTAAGCGCCTCGCCGTCACGGCCGACGGCATTGAGCGCCTCGGCGTAGATCAGAACGATGTCCGCGAGGCGGTAGATCGGTATGTTCACGTCGCCACCACCCCAGAAATTTCGCCGGAAGTCGGTCTCGCGGTATTTCCGGACATGCGGAAAGCCCATCGGCTCATCAGGCAGTCTGCCTTCCCAGTCTTCCGGGGTCAGGTGCTCCACGGTTCCCGGCTCGCAGATCCAGCCACCCTCCACGCCCGGCTCCGCCGATTTCGCTGATGCCGGGCAGTCCTCGGTCATGTACGTCACCTCGAACCGGTAGTCGTCGCGGTCCCAGCTCCGCCAGAACGGGACGGCCGCCGAGGAGACCGCCCAGCCACCGCCCTCGCTGTCCCCGAAGTTGCGCGCGCCGAACATGGCGCCGAAGAGGCTGACGTTCCACCCGACGCCCGGCGTCGACTGGACCGCGAAGATCTCCTCACCGCGGGCGTTCGCCTGCGGCAGCAGCGCGCTGAGGTAGTTGGGCAGCAGCTCGAACGGGCCGTTATTGATGATCTGCTCGCTCAGCTCGATCACCTTCTGCCAGTCGGCGGTGGGGTCGGCCAGGTTCGTGTTCGCGCGCCAGCGGTAGGCGTCCGCTAGCAGCGCCATCGCCGCGTAACTGGTGGCGCGTCCGCGCTCCGTCGCCTGGTTCCGGGTCGGCGGCAGGTGCGGAATCGCCTCCTCGAGGTCGGCGATGATCTGCTCGAAGACCTCCGCCTCGGTGTTGCGCGGCAGATCGACCGGGTCGGTGGTCGACAGCACCAGCGGCACGCCGCCGAAGCCGCGGCCGAGCCAGAAATAGTTGAACGCGCGGTTGAACTTCGCCTCCGCGATCAGTGACCGCTGACGCGCCTCGTCGCGGAAGGTGACGTTGGGCGCGAACTCGATGACGGTGTTGTTGAGCCGGATCGCCGAATAGTGCATCATCCACAGCGACCGCGGCTCGCGCGTGGCCGGCGACCAGTTCAGGTACTGGGGCGCCTGGGTCTCGGCGTTGGGCTCGTCCGGATGGTAGTTGCCGTGGTCGGCGGCGAGCTCGAACGTCCACCAGTGCTGGACCTTGAACATGTCCCATTCCTGGTAGATCGGATACATCGCGGCGGCGGCGCCCTCGATGTCGGCCTCCGTCGAGTAGTACATGTCCGCGGTGATGAAGTCCCGCGGCGTCTCCGTCAGCAGGTCGCCGCACCCTCCGAGCACGACGGCCAGCGCGGTTGGGAGCATCAGGTATTTGATTTTCATTGGATACTCCTCAGAAAGTCACGTTCACGCCGAAATTCACGATCCGTGAGCGCGGATACCCACCGATGTCGATCCCGCGCATCACCGGGCTTCCGCCCATGCTGTTCACCTCGGGGTCGAAGCCGCTGTAGCCGGTCAGCGTCAGCAGGTTCTGACCGGTGAAGTACACCCTCGCCTCACTCGCCCCCGGCACGAACTGGGCGGGGATCTCGTATCCGAGCGTCACCGACTGCAGGCGCAGGTACGAGGCGTCCTCGACCAGCGTCGAGTAGAGCAGCGATCTCCGATTGGCGTTCGCACGCGGGATGTCGGTGTCGGTATTGGTGGGCGTCCACCGGTTCAGCATCTCGGCCCGCTCGTTGAGCGTCCCGGCGCCCAGCATCTGGTACGTGTTCGATGCGTTCAGGATCTGGTTGCCATACGAGAAGCTAACGAACGCGTCCAGCGAGAAGCGGCCGAACGCGAAGCTGTTGTTCAGGCCGCCGTAGAACTTCGGATCGGCGTTGCCGACCACCGTCCGGTCTTCGTCGGTGATCCGGCCGTCACCGTTGACGTCCTCGATGATCATCTCGCCGGGGATGCAGTCCAGCCCCTCGTCGAGGCGCGGGTGCTCCAGGTGGCATTCCATGCCCTCCTGGAAGATGCCGAGAACGTTGTAGCCGTAGAAGTTGCCCAGCGGCTTGCCGACCTCGACAATGTGGGTGTGGCCGCCAATCGCCCAGCCACCGCGGGCCCCGAAGAGCATCCTCTCGATGCCGTCGGGAAGCGCGAGCACCTTGTTCCGGTTGGCCGCGACGTTGAACGAGGAACGCCAGCTGACCCGCCCGTTGTCGAAGTTGAGCGTGTTCAGACCCAGCTCGACACCGCGGTTCTGTAGCGAGCCGATGTTCCGCAGCTGGTCCTCGTAGCCGCTGGTATGAGCCACTTCGACGACGCTCAGCAGGTCGTCGGTGGTGCTGGTGTAGGCGTCCGCGACCAGGTTGACGCGATGGTCCAGGAAGCTGAGATCGAGGCCGGCGTTGAACTGCCTCGTCGTCTCCCAGCGGAGCTCCGGGTTCGGCGCGCGCCGGGACGGGACGTACACAACACCTCCGTCAGGGCCGCGGGTGATGCCCATGCGGGCCAGCGACTGGTACGCCTGCGCCGGCTGGTTGCCGGTGACGCCGTAGCTGAGGCGCAGCTTCAGGTCGTCGAAGAGGGTCTGATTCCCCATGAACGCTTCGTCCGAGAGCCGCCACGCGAAGGCGGCGGAGGGGAAGAACGCCCACTTGTTCTCGACGCCGAAGCGGCTCGAGCCGTCCTGGCGACCGGTGACCGTGAAGAGGTAGCGGTCAGCGATGTTGTAGTTCGCGCGGCCGACGTACGAGATGAGCGCGCTCTCGCTGGCGCCGGAGTGGGCCTCCTGCGGGTACTCTGCGGTGCCGCAGGCGCCCAGGTTGTCCCAGCGCATCGCTTCGATCGGGCAGTGCGTGGCGTTGCTCTGGCTCCACTCGAAGTCGCTCGTCTCCACGTCGAAGGCGGCCAGGAGGTCGAGGTTGCCCGGACCCACGTTGGCCCGCGTGAACTGCGCCTGGTTCCGGATCTGGAAGTCGTTGCCCTGGCCCGTCCAGACGCCGATGTTGCCCTGGGTGGCGTACCCCTGCTGGATGGTGCTGGGCACGAACCACGGGTTGCGGATGTTGATGATGTTGGCGCCGACGCTGCTCTGCAGCCGTAGCTCGTCGGTCACGCGGAATGCGCCCTGCAACTGGCCGATCAGGCGCGACTCGTTACGCCGCGAGATCAGCTCGCTCACCGTGGCGACCGGGTTGACCATGAACTCGCCGAGCGTCGTGCCGCGGACCCACGTGCCGTCCTCGTTGTACATCGGCGTCGCCGGGTCATAGATCATCGCGCCCAGGAGCCCGCGCGCCTCGTGGCCCATGCCGCCGGTCTCGGCGTCTGCGAGGTTGTGGTTCACGCGGGCCACGCTGAGGTTCGTCTGCAGCTGGAACCGGTCGCTCACGTCGCGCGTAAGGTTGAACCGGCCGCTGTACCGCTCGAAGTCCGTGTTGAGGATGACTCCATCCTGCCTCATGTAGTTGCCCGAGACGAGGAAGCGGGTGCGGTCGTCACCGCCGGAAAGCGCCAGCGCGTGATCCGTCTGCGGCGCCGTACGCAGCATGGCGCCGACGTAGTCGTAGGTCGGCACGTTGAGCTCCTCCGCCGAGTACTGCGGCGTCATGCCCACATTCGTCATTGCCTCGTTCCGCAGCTCGCGATACTGCCTGGCGTTCAGCACGTCGATGCGCCTCGAGACCTGTTGCGCGCCGTAGGACGACGAGAGGCTGATCCGGTCCAGGCCCCGCTGACCACGCCGCGTGGTGATCAGGACCACGCCGTTGGAGCCGCGCGCGCCGTAGATGGCGGTCGCCGAGGCGTCCTTGAGGATCTCGATCGATTCGATGTCGTTGGGGTTGATCGTCGCGAGCGGGTTCTGCGTCGGGTTGCTGCTGGTGGTGCCCTGCCCGACCGCCATGCCGTCGATCACGTACAGTGGCTCGCTGTTCGCCGCGATCGAGTTCGTGCCACGCACGCGGATGCTGGCACCGGCGCCCGGGATCCCAGAGTTAGTGATCACCTGTACGCCCGGAGCACGCCCGACCAGCGCGTTGTTGATTGCGACGATCGGCGCGGCGGGCGTCTGCACGGCCTCGCCGCTCACCGTCGCCACAGCACCCGTCAGGTCCCGACGCCGCTGCGTGCCGTAACCGATCGCCACGAGCTCTTCAAGCTCGATCGCCACCGGCTGCAGCTCAAAATGCGCCGTCGCAGTCCCGCCGGCGACGACCGTGACTTCCTGCACTGCCGCGCCATAGCCGATCATGCTCGCTCGCACCTGGTGCGTACCCACCGGCACCGCCGTGAGCAGGAACCCACCGTCGGCGCGCGTGATGAAGCCGCGCTGCACGCCTTCGATGGTGATGGTGGCGCCGGAGATGGGCTGTTGCATGCTGGCGTCTACCACCCGCCCGGTAATGGATCCCGTCTCGCCCTGCGCGGACGCCGACGCCGTCCACATCAGGACGCCGATCAGCGCTGGCAGGAGTCTGAACTTACAATGGCTTGTCATTGCGTGTCCTCCAAGGAGGTGGGAGAAACGTCGGCCCGGAGCCGTGGGGTTGGCGTCACACCGCAGGATCGAACAGAAGCCAGAACCGAAGGGGTCGGCTTGGCGAAACAGCACAGATTGCACACCACCGGACGCCGTCGGGGAGGAGGCCCGGGCGGGTGTCCTCCTCCTCGGGCTGGCCACGGGATGCCGAGACGGCGATCCGCGGTGGGCCCGGCCAGGAAGGCGCGGGAGGATCGGATAGAAGGCACGAGAACGCCACTCCGCGTCACGAGATTTTCGACCTACTTTGTTCGCCCCTCGAACAAAGTGTTACCCGGGCCCGCTCCCTGTCAAGGCCCAGCCGAGTGCCAACGAGATTCCGGATCGGTCCACTATTCGCGCCGGGAGTAGACGCGCACGAACTTCAGCATGCGTCGTCGCACTACCTGCTAGCGCTGGTGTTGATGATGATGGCGGCCCCGCCGCTCTGCTTGAGGCCGAACTGAGCCGAGGCCTCGACCGGGTCCAGGTAGCGTAGCGAGACCACATCCAGCACGTTCACCTGGCGGAGGTACTCGACGCCACCCGCCTGCACGTCGTTGACGTAGACGACTACCCGGCCCGCCTCCGGGTCGGACAAGCTGATCGGGCCGCGCTGCACGAGCCAGCTCGGGCGGAGCGCCTGCACGACGTCGTAGAGGTTGTTGTGGCCTGACCCCCGGAACTCCTCCTGGGTCAGCACGGAGCGGTCGCCGCTGAGCCGCTGGGCATCCGGGTCGCTGCCCGTTGATGCGCAGCCGGCGAGCGCGAGCGCCAGGGCGAGGGCCATCGTTCGAGCCTGTCTCATGGCGGTACCTGGTGGTGAGGTGAGCGGGCGGAACGCTACCGCATGTATGGAGGGCATGCGAACCGGATCCCGCCACCTAAATGTAGTCGCGGCGGCCGACAGTTGTAAAGGCACATTCCGGCAACTTCCGCTTCACGAACCTTCGCCTCCCGCGCCTGCGGCGCTCCTTCCACGGGAAAGACGACCGTGCGGCGGGAGGAACGGGTCGCTATAATAGGTCCTCATGAGCACTCGCCGCGCCTTCCTGGTCAAGGCAACCGCCGGGGCAGTGGGCCTCACCGCCGTGATGGCGGGGGCGTACTCCCTGGTGGCCGCCGCCGGCCGGGCCGCCGTGTCCGGAGCGGCCCGTCCCCTCTCCGCCATCGGGATCCAGCTCTATACCGTCCGGGACGCCATGGCCGCGGACTTCGAGGGCACCCTCGAGCGCCTGGCCAGGATGGGCTACGACGAAGTGGAGTTCGCCGGCTATTTCGGCCGCTCGCCCGCCCGGGTCCGGATTATCCTCGACGGGCTCGGCCTCGACGCGCCGGCGGCCCATGTCCCCCTGGAGGCGCTGCGCGACGACTTGGAGATTACCCTGGACACGGCGGCCGCGGTGGGTCACAGCTGGGTGGTCTGTCCATGGATCGGGCCGGAAGAGCGATCCTCCGATGGGTACCTTCATCTGGCCGATGTGCTGAACCGTGCCGGTGAGGCCGCGCGCGAGGTGGGGCTGCGAGTGGCGTATCACAACCACGAGTTCGAGCTCGAGCCCCTCGGCGGCGTTGACACGCTGCCGTTCGAGTTGTTGCTGCAACGCACCGACCCCGCCCTGGTCGACTTCGAGTTGGATCTGTTCTGGGTGGCGCGCGCCGGTCACGACCCTGTGGACTGGTTCCGGCACCACCCCGGCCGGTTCCCCCTGGTCCACGTGAAGGACATGGACGGCTCGCCGGAGCGCCGGATGGTGGATCCGGGTCGGGGCGTGATTGATTTTCCGGCCATCGTGGCGCGCCGCGAGCAGGCCGGGATCCGGCACTGGTTCGTCGAGCACGACCAGCCGGAAGACCCGTTCGGGACGGCGCGGGCGGGGCTCGAGTATCTGCGAGGACTGGCGGTGCCCTGAGCGAGGGTCCACATCCGTTGCCTCTCGCCGCTCCGCCGCGCATCTTCCTCCACGATCGCCCCTACCCACCCGGAGAGCAACTCAGCGTCCACTACCACCTCTGGAGCAGATCGGGCATGAGCGACCAGCGACTAGGAATCGGCTTCGTCGGTAGCGGCTTCGTCACACAGTTCCACATCAGGGCCATGGTTGGTGTCAGGGACGCAGACGTGCGGGGCATCTGGAGTCCCAATGCGGCCAACGCCGCCGCAGCGGCGTCCCTTGCCCGTGACCTGGACGTGGGGCCGGCGCGTCCGTTCGACTCCATCGAGGCCATGGTGGCCGACCCGTCCATCGACGCCATCTGGCTCTGCGGCCCGAACCACGCCCGGGTCAAGAACGTGGAGGAGGTGGTGGCGGCCGTCGCGGCGGGCGTGGGCACCCTCAAGGGCATCGCCTGTGAGAAGCCGCTGGCCCGGACGGTTGCGGAGGCGAAGCGGGTCCTGGAGCTGGCGGAGAGCGTCGGGCTGAACCACGGCTACCTGGAGAACCAGCTCTTCGCGCCCCAGGTCGAGCGTGGCCGCGAGCTCATCTGGGCCCGCGGCGCGGCCCTCACCGGCCGGCCTCACCTGGCGCGCGCCGCCGAAGAGCACAGCGGGCCGCACATGCCCTGGTTCTGGAGCGGGACACTTCAGGGCGGTGGGGTGCTGAACGACATGATGTGCCACTCGGTCGAGGTGGTGCGACACCTACTGACCGCGCCCGGCGCGCCTCGCGAGTCGCTCCGTCCGGTGCGCGTCACTGGCCGCATCGCCAGCCTGAAGTGGACGCGACCGGAGTACCGGGCCCGCCTCCTGGAGATGACGGACGGCGTGGTGGACTACTCCAGGGCGCCGGCGGAGGACTTCGCCAGCGTCACCATCGAGTTCGATACGCCGGAGGGCTTCCCGGTGATCGGCGAGGCCACCACGTCGTGGAGCTTCGTGGGCCCGGGCCTCCGGCTATCGGCGGAGCTGCTGGGCCCGGAGTACTCCCTGTCCTGGAACTCGCTGAGCCCGGGGCTGGACCTGTTCTTCAGCCGCCGGGTCACGGGCAAGGAGGGCGAGGACCTGGTGGAGAAGCAGAACGCCGAGGTGGGCCAGATGCCGGTGGTGGCCAACGAGTGGGTCGCCTACGGCTACGAGGCGGAGGACCGGCACTTCGCCCGGGCCTTCCTTCGGGGCGAGAAGCCCATGCTCACCTTCCACGACGGCGTCGAGGTGGCGCGCTTGCTCATGACCGCCTACCGGAGCGCCGAGGAGGGCCGGACGCTGGAGTTCCCGCCGGATGGGATCGACAGCTTCGTCCCCGCCGTAGCCCGGGGCGAGTGGAACCCCATCCTGCAACCTCGCTGACAGGAGGCCGCCGTGACGACGCGTAACGTCCCCGCGATCCTGGCCCTGGCTGCTCTCGCGGCAACCGCTACGTTCGCCTGCGCCGACCAGACACATGATGCCATGTCCAATACCCTGACCACCGCCGAGCAGGCAGACGGCTGGCGCCTGCTCTTCGACGGCGAAACCACGGCCGGCTGGCGCGGCTACAACCGTCCCGACATGCCCGACGGGTGGCAGGTGGTGGACGGGGCCCTTACCCGGGTCGCCCCCGGAGGAGATATCATCACCACGGAAACGTTCCGGGACTTCGAGCTGGCCCTGGAATGGAACGTGGAGCGGGGCGGCAACAGCGGTATCTTCTACCGCGCCAGCGAGGGACCCCGACCCATCTACGAGTACGCCCCCGAGATGCAGGTGCTGGACGACGCCGCCCACGCCGACGGCCTCTCCCGGCTGACCGCCGCCGGCGCCAACTACGGGCTCTACCCGGCTCCCGAAGGGGTGGTCCGGCCGGCGGGCCAGTGGAACGAGGCCCGGATCCGGGTCGAGGGGAACCAGGTCACGTACTGGCTGAACGGAGAGCGGATCGTGGACTACGAGCTGGGCAGCGAGGACTGGGAGGCGCGGGTCGCCGCATCGAAGTTCGCCGAATGGCCCGAGTTCGGTCGCGCCGGGGAGGGTCACATCGGGCTCCAGGACCACGGCGACCGCGTGGCCTTCCGCTCCATCCGCATCCGGGAGCTACCATGAGCACCACCACCTCCGTCCGCTCCGCCGCCGCCCAGGGCATCCGCTGGCGGCTCAGTGCCATGATGTTCCTCCAGTTCTTCATCTGGGGGGCCTGGTACACCACCATCGCCGTGTTCATGACCGAGCGAGGGATGGGCACCCTCACCCACTGGCCGTACACGGTGAACCCGGTGGCCGCCATCGTAGCGCCGTTCTTCCTGGGCCTGGTGGCCGACCGCTACTTTGCCACGGAGAAGGTGCTGGGTGTGCTCCACCTCCTGGGCGCCGGGTTCATGCTCCTGGTGACCCAGGCCACGGGTGACCCGGTCCTGTTCATCACCCTGCTCCTCCTCTACAACCTCTGCTACATGCCCACCCTGGGGCTGGTGAACTCCCTCGCCTTCCACCATATCGACGACCAGGAGCAGCAGTTCCCGCTCATCCGCGTGTTCGGCACCATCGGCTGGATCGCTGCGGGACTGTTCATCAGCTTCGTGCTGGGCGCCCTGGTGGCGGCGGTGCCCGAGCGGACCGCGCTGCCGCTGTACACTACCGCGGTGGCCAGCGTGCTGCTCGGACTCTACAGCTTCACCCTGCCCCATACACCGCCCCCCGCCGCGGGCCAGCGCGTCTCGCTGCGGAGCATCGTGGGGCTGGATGCCCTCGGGCAGTTGGGCGGTCGCCCGTTCTACGTGTTCATCGCCGCCTCACTCCTCCTCTGCATCCCGCTGGCGGCGTACTACAACTTCACCCAGATCTTCCTGGGGGATGCGGGCGTGACGAACATCGCCGCCACCCAGACGCTGGGACAGATGTCGGAGGTGGTGTTCATGCTCCTCATGCCCTTCTTCTTCATCCGCCTGGGAGTGAAGAAGATGCTGCTGGTGGGCATGGGGGCGTGGGTCCTCCGCTACCTCCTCTTCGCCATGGCCGCACCGTCCGCCGTCTTCTGGCTCATCGTGGGCGGTATCCTGCTCCACGGGATCTGCTACGACTTCTTCTTCGTCACCGGCCAGATCTATGTGGACAAGAAGTCCTCACCCGCGGTGCGCGGTCAGGCCCAGGGGTTCCTGGTGCTGGTGACGTACGGCGTGGGTATGCTTATCGGCGCCCAGGTGGCGGGCAACGTCTACAACCGGTTCCTGGGTGAGGCCCCGGCCCTGGGCCTCGACCAATGGTCCCAGTTCTGGTTGCTCCCCGCGGTGTTCGCCGCCGCGGTCCTGGTGTTCTTCGCCCTCACGTTCAGGGACCGGACAGTGGAGCGAGGGGAGAAAGGCGAAACTCCGACTGCTGCACCCGCGGAGCAGGTCCCGGCGGGATAGAACTGCACGACCGGAGGAAGGCACGACTACCGGAGCGCCCCGCGCGCCGGCGCAGATAGAACGTCTTGCGGGGGTGGGTCAGCACGACTACCCGCGCGCCCCGCGCGCCGGTAGTCGTGCTGATGTGCGCTTCTGCTTGCAGGGCTGCAGCCGATGTCTTGAGGAGGCCCCAACTGCCCAATCGTGGTCTCGACGGTGAGCGATCGGTCGATTGAGGACCGCCGGCGTCACCAACTGTCCGATCGCCCGCCCGTCCCACGGGGCTGCCGGGCAGTTCAGGACCTCGGCGGTCGTCAACTGCCCGGCGCTCCGGACGGCGGTACACGCCCGGGCACTTGGCGCCCCTGTTGAACTGGAGAGGAGTCCCAGTCCTAGACGATCCTCCGCCGTGCCGGATCCCACTCCACCCGCCGCCCCTCCAGGTAGGACCGGGTGGCCATATGGGAGGTGATGGCCTCCTCGAAGCCGGCCTCGATGTCGCAGCTGGTCTGGCCGCCGTTGCGGATCACGTCCAGCCACTCGGCCAGCATGAGATGATACGCCGAGACGCGCTGGCCACCGCGGTACGTATAGAGGAGGCCTCGGCTGGCGAAGTACTCGGCCGTGGCCGAGGTAACGGCGTCGATCCCCCTGAACCCGGGCCGGTAGGTGAACATGGGCCGGGTGAGGTCGATAGTCCCGTCATCGATCTTGTCGCGGAACCGGGTGGACGAGCCGTCGGCCATGACGCTGAGCCCCCCGGCAACCCGCATGGTAGCGTCATGACCCATGAAGACCAGACCCCGGTAGTTGCTGTTGGCCAGGGTGGCGCTGTACATCAGGGTCAGGTCCCGCTCGGGATATTCCATGACGGCCTGGAAGACGTCCGGGACGTCACGGCCGTCCTTGAAGTGGTAGATCCCGCCCGACGCGGAGGTCGACTTGGGGATGCCCAGGCCGGCGATCATGTTGACCACGTCGTACTCGTGGGAGAGGAGATCGCCGGAGAGACCGGTGCCGTAGTCGTACCAGCAGCGCCAGCGGAAGAACCGCTCCAGGCTGAACGGCACCCGGTTGGCCGCCGCCGCCTGGAACTGCTCCCAGTCGATGGTGTCCGGGTTCCCCTTCTCGTGGATGTCCCATACCCAGGCGCCCCACGGGTCGTTGCGGTTCGTGGTGGCCTCGATCAGGGTGACGGGTCCCAGGATCCCGGCCTCCGCCACCTCCCGGGCCTTCTGGTGGCTCTCCGACATCCGGTTCTGGTGCCCGAGCTGGAACGCGATGCCCGACGCCTTCACCGCGTCGTACATGGCGTGGGTCTCATCCTCGGTCCGCGTCATGCACTTCTCGCAGTACACGTGGATCCCCATGTTAGCCGCGTCGATGCTCTGCCGTGCGTGCCAGTGGTCGGGGGTAGCGATGATGACGGCGTCCACCTCGCCGCTCTCCAGCATATCGGTGTAGCGGCGGAACCGCCGGGCGGGCCGCACGGCCCGGTCCCCGCCGGGCCGGTCGGCCACGGTGGACGCCGCGACGGCGAGCTCCGCCCGCACGTCGAACACGTCACAGACGCCGGTGATGTCCACGTTCAGGTCCGCCTGGGCCAGGTACGTCTCCAGGTCCTTGTCGCGCGGGTCGTCTCGCCGCCGCTGGCGGGCGTCCTCCACCCACTGGGGCGAAGCGAACCCTGCGAAGCGGGCCAGCGCCTCGCCCTGGTAGCCGTAACCTATGATGCCCAGCCGGATGCGGCTGCCGGGCGGCCGGGAGATGGCGTTCTCGATGACGGCGGGGCCCGTTTCAGTCACGCCCAGCTCGTCCAGCAGTGCCCGTCGCTTCGCCTGCTCCACGGCCCGCCGGTCCAGGTACGCCGCGATGAACACGCCCAGCACCGGGATGGAGACCAGCGCCTTGAGCACGCTCCGCCGGGAGATACCCGGACCTCCTGCCTCCCCGCCCTCCGCCCCGTCGTCGGTCCCGCCGCGGCGGGTCACAAATTCGTCGCTCATGGAATTTCCCTCACGCATGCACGGGTTCGTGCGACTCGGGCGCCGGCCCCGACGCCGGCTCGGTCACCGGTGCCGGGTGCCGGGCCGCCCGGGCCCGGGCAACAAAGAAGTCGAGCCCCCAGGTCCGGCCGGTGGGGAACCCCAGCAGCACGACCAGCGCGGCCAGCTCGATGAGGACCTTGTTCACGATCAGATAACTGCCCTCCATGGGCATGGGGTACGACAGCCCGGTAAATGGGGGCGCCGACAGGTAGTAGAACGCCAGCAGCACGATCCCCGCGACCGTGGCCGCGCGCGTGAAGAGGCCCAGCACGAGGCCCAGCCCGATGAGGGTCAGGCCCCACATGTTCATGTAATCCACGATCGTGACCGCCGTGGGGCTGGCCGCGATGCGGATCAGTAGGTCCTGGAAGATCCACTGGGACTCGGCCAGGTACCCCGCCGAGGTCCAGTACGGATTGGTCAGCTTGGCCAACCCCTCGTAGAGGAAATGCCAGCCGACGAGGAGCCGGAGCCCGACAAGGGCCCCGGTCTGATACTTGGTCATGGGAGATCTCCCTCTCCGGGGTTTGACGGGGCCGCGCTGCGCCAGCCCCGGGACCGGAGCACCTGTCCGCTCCGGTCGATGATGAGGCACTCGCACCCGCGCAACGCATCGGCGAACGCCAACGCGCGGTCCGGGTCCATGATGAAGAGACTGGTGGCCAGGGCGTCCGCCGCCATGGCCGTGGGCGCGACGGCCGTCACGCTGGCGGTCGCCGCCGGGGAGCGCCCCTCCACCGCTTCAACGAGGTGGTGGTGGCGGCGGTCCGGGTCGAAATACCGCTCGTAGCTGCCAGAGGTGGCCACGGCGCCTCGCGTCAGCTCCAGCCGGTCCGGGGTCCGGTCCTCGTCCCACGGGTCGCGAACACCCACCGTCCACGGACGCCGCCCCTCCTTGCGCCCCGATACCCGTATGTCACCGCCGGCGTCGATCAGGTAGCGGCGGACCCGGTGATCCTCCAGGACCCTGGCCATCCGGTCGGCGATGTAGCCCTTGGCGATGCCGTCGACGGTCACCCGCATCCCCTCCTGGCCGAAGCGGATCTGCCGACGCCTCGCGTCGATCCGCTGTGCGCCGACCCGGTCAAGGGCGTCCCGCAGCTCGGTGTCCGAAGGTGGGGTAGGGCCAGCGGCCCGCTCGCGGAAGAGGTCCAGGAGTGGTGCTACCGATATGTCGAAGGCCCCGCCCGTGACACGGTGGAAGTGGAGGGCCCGGGAGATCACGTGGAGCAGGTCCGGCGGCGGCCCGCCGAGCTGGCCGTCGATGTTCAAGTGGGTGAGGGCCGAGTCGCCCTCGAACCGGGACAGGATAGCGATCAGCCGGTCCATCTCCTCGAAGGCCCGGCCGATGGCCGTCTCGCCCCGGTCCCGGGAGGGGACCAGGACGGTGACCGTGACGAGGGTGCCCATGGCCGGGCGGGCGGCAGTCACGCGGAAAGTCCGCCGCTCCACCAGGACCGCGTCCGTGGCGACCGGTTCCGACTCGCGCTCGAAGCCCAGCGCGAGCAGACGTAATAGATCCTGCTTCGGGAGCGTCTCGGCCCTCACGTACACCTCGGGTTGGAGTGTGGGACCGCCGTCGCGTACAGGTAGCGGTGAGGCGACCAGCGGCGCAAGAGGGACACTGCTACTCCAACCGGACCAGCCGGCCGCCGCGGCCCCGGGTGTCGAAGACCCGGAGCGTCACCGGACCGTCCACGGCAACCGGACCCAGGTAGCGGGGGGACCGGGTCGTGGGGACGGTCCCGTCGGTGGTGTAGCGGATGGCCATGCCGGGATAGGGCACGCTGGCGTGGAGAATCCCTTCCCGGACCACGCCGCCGGGGACGGGAAGGCGGTAGCCGATCCCGCCGCGCAGCTGGTCGAGGCGCGGCAGCTCGCGCTGGCCGAGCCGGTTGGCGAACTCGTTCCAGGCGACACCCAGCGCCGCCTCCCGGCGGGCTCGATCATCGATCCGCGCCCAAGCCGGCTCCGGGGACCAGGCCCGCTCGGCCAGCGCCAGGATCCGGGGGAAGGCCATGTACTCCAGCCGCGACGCCTCCACCAGCGTCTCGCTCCAGAGCTGCCCCTGCATGCCCAGGATGTTGCGGCGCCCCTCGGCGGTGGGGCGGGCGGCGTCGTCGTAGCGGTCGACATGGATGAGGCTGCCCATGATGTCGAGGCGGGCGGTACGGAAGAGGTCGTAGGGGAGGAACTCCCAGGCGGTGCGGGTGCCGACGAACCCCGCCCAGTAGAGGCCGGGCTCCTCGGGGTCCTTCTCGTAGGCCAGGTCGAAGTACAGCGCGCTGGCGTTGGACATGATGATCTTGTAGCCGGCGTTGGCCAGACGGTACCCCAGGTCCTCGGAGCCCCACCCCCAGACGGCGTTCCAGACGTACGGTAGGAACCGTCGCTCCACGCCCTCCAGGCTCGGGGACTTGGGCCCGGCCACGTAGAACGGGTTGGTGAGGGCTACCTCCTCCCAGCCCGCCAGCCGGATCCCGCGCCGGTCCAGGATGTCGGCGGTGCGGTGGATGAAATGGTCGAAGAGCTGGCGCGGGTCGTCCAGGCCCGGTGTGGCGGCGATGAGGTCGGCGCAAGCGGGTGAGCCCTGCCAGACGCCCACGGGCACCTCGTCGCCGCCCACGTGGACCAGCTCCAGCGGCGCGCCCGCCGCGGCGTGCATCGCCGCCAGGTCATGGATCACCCGCTCCATGAACCGGTAGGCCGATTCCTGGCACACGTTGATGACGTTGTCGTCCCAGCGCTGGACAGAGCGGTAGGTAGAGGTGTCGGCGGGATCGTGAAGCCGGAACTCCCACGCCTCCGCCTCCCTGCCCTGCTCGCTCAGGCTCCGGTAGCGCGCCTCCATGGCCATGATGGCGGCCCGGGCGTGGCCCGGCACGTCGATCTCCGGGACGATGGTGATGTGGCGCTCCCGGGCGTAGCGGACCAGGTCCGTATATTCCTCGCGGGTGAACCAGCCGCTCCCGGGCAGGCGGTCCGGGTGGGGGCCCGATCCGAAGCTGGGGATGAGGTGCTCCCGCTCGTCCAGCGTGTGGCCCCGCCGGCCTCCCACGGAGGTGAGCTCGGGAAGCCCGGCGATCTCCAGCCGCCAGCCCTCGTCGTCGGTGAGGTGGAAGTGGAGGTGGTTGAGCTTGTAGAAGCTCATGACGTCCAGCAGCCGTCGGACGGACTCCACGGGCTGGAAGTTGCGCGACACGTCCAGGTGCATCCCCCGGTAGTGGAACCCCGGACGGTCCCGGACCCGGACGGCGGGGAGCTCGATGCGCCCACCGGGAGCCGCGTACGGAGCCGCGTACGCCGACACCGGGACCAGGGCCCGCAGCGACTGGATGCCGTAGAAGACGCCGGCGCCGTCTCCACCGACGATCTCCACGCCGCGGCGTGGCTCGACCTCCAGCGTGTATCCCTCGGGGCCGAGGGCGGCGTCGAGGCGGAGCGTGATGCCATCGCCCCTCGCCCCCACGTCCTCCACTCGGAGCCGCGCGCCCAGCATCGGCTCGAGGGCATCGACCAGGAACTCCGCCTCTCCGCCCAGGCCCGGCCCGTGACGGACCACCGCGCCCCGGTCCAGGGTCCAGCTCCCGGTCCCCCATCGGTACTCCACCGGCGTGGGCGTAATGGGCGTCACCTCCTCGGGGCCCAGGATCGAGAGCTCGTGGTGGGCCTCGTGGCGCGATGCGGCGGTGGGCACGGGGAGCCGGTCGGCGGCGGAGCGCATGGTCTGGGCCTCGTGGACGAAGGGCGCCACGGCCACCGGGCCCAGGGCGATGGGCCGGCCGTCCACCACGAAGTAGAAGCCCCGGGCGGCGTCGCCCCGGGCGATGGCCATGGCGGCGCCGGAGAGGGGGAGGACCAGGCGCCCGCCCGGTGGGAGCGCCCGGAACTCGGCGGTGGGGGTGACCCGGTAGAAGTCGCCGTTGATGTGCTCCAGGCGGATGGCTGGCGGCACGGCCTCCGTGTTCAGCCCGCGCATCATGTTGAAGTACAGCTCCCAGCCGTACGCCGGCAGCGGGACCGCGCCCCGGTTCTCCAGGGTGACGAGGAACCGGAAGCCGTCGTCGTAGATATTCTCCACGGCGGCCCAGGACACGCCAATGTCCGGGTACGGCGCTGGCTGCGCCTCCGCCCGGGTCCCGGCCAGGCCGGGGACGAGCAGCGTCGCCAGGATGAGGGGAAGGCAAACCCCCGCCCGCACGGCGAAACGGCGGGGGACGGTGACGGCGGCCAGGCTTCGGCAAGCGGACATATCGATACCGGGGGCGGGCGTCCATTCTACTGCACCGCTGGACAGGTACACCCCATCCGAGGCGGGTGTCAAGCAACCCCGGCAGCCGGGTCGAGCGCCCTGTCGCCCGATCCGTCCCGGCCCGATATATTCCTTCCAGTCATGAGCGCCACAGTCACGGTCCCCGCCGCCGCGCCGGCGGCCGCGGTGCCCACCGCCCTGAGCGGGCGGCTCGTCTCCCTGGACGCCTTCCGGGGCGCCACCATCGGGGCCATGCTCCTGGTCAACAACCCAGGCAGCTGGGCGCACGTCTACCCGCCGCTCCTCCACGCCGAGTGGCACGGCTGGACGCCCACCGACCTCATCTTCCCGTTCTTCCTCTTCATCGTGGGCGTGGCCATCGTCTTCTCTTTCGGCAAGCAGCTCGAGCGAGGCGCCGATCGCCACGCCCTCATGCGGAAGGCGGCGCGCCGGTCCGTTACGCTGGTGGCGCTGGGGCTGGTCCTCCACGCCTTCCCCTGGTGGAGCGTGGACCTGGGCTCGCTCCGGTTGCCCGGCGTGCTACAGCGCATCGGCGTCGCCTACTTCTTCGCCGCCGCCATAGTCCTCTACGGCGGGATCCGGTCCCAGCTGGCCTGGGCGGTGGGATTGCTCCTGGGCTACTGGGCGCTCATGACGCTGGTCCCGGTCCCCGGCTACGGCGCCGGCATGATCGACCTGCCCGAGGCCACGCTGGCCGCCTACCTGGACCGGGTCATCCTGGGCACCAACCACCTCTGGGTCTGGTCCCGGACCTGGGACCCCGAGGGGCTCCTGAGCACCATGCCCGCCATCGGCACGGTCCTCATGGGCGTGGGCGCGGCCCACTGGCTCAGGACCGACCGCTCACGGCAGGCCAAGGCGGTGGGGCTGGCGGCGGCCGGCGGCGTGGCCATCCTGGCGGGCCAGCTCTGGGGGCTGGCCTTCCCCATCAACAAGCCTCTCTGGACCAGCTCGTATGTGATGTTCACCGGCGGGATGGCGCTGGTCTCCCTGGCCCTCTGCTACTGGCTCATCGACGTGAAGGGCTACCGGCGATGGGCCACGCCCTTCGTGATCTACGGCGTGAACGCCATCGCCGCATACTTCCTGTCGGGCCTCTTCGCGCGGGTCCTGGACATGGTGCAGGTCCCGGCGGGCGCGGGCGAGAGCATGGCGCTCAAGGCGTGGATCTATCAGGACCTCCTGGCCTCCTGGATGGCGCCGGTCAATGCGTCCCTCGCCTTCGCCATCGCCTTCGTCCTGCTCTGGCTGGGCCTCATGGCGATCCTGTACCGCTACCGGATCTTCATCAAGGTATGATCACGGATGGGTGTTCTGCCGGCTCACCCGGTCTTGGGTCCCGCTGAGCACAGACCGCCGAATGCGGTAGAGCAGCACATAGCCATGAAGGCGATGGAGGACTCAACCACGCACCTCCCTCTCCTGGAAGAGTTGTAGATACCTCTCGAAGCCGAACACACGGTAGGTCTTCTTACCTGTCATCTCCATCTCAGCCTCATACTCCAGCAGGTCCACCAGGGACGCCTCGGTCCCTTCGATCTGGCTCGAGAGAACGGCTTCCCGGCGAACGTACATGTAGACGAACAAGTCCGGATCGGGCAGGATCTCAGCGGCGCCGACCAATCTGCCAAGTGCGAGCGTGGCTTTCTCCAGCAGCTCGTGAAGCCCTCCCAGATCGAGGTCCCCGGGAGGAAAGGGCGCGGGAACGAAGGCGGTGTGCCCCGCCGATTGCCGTCGGAACACTCCGGCACGGTTGTCGGAATGCGGGGCCATGGTACTCGCTTGCCAAAGGGACCTTTGGGGGGTCGAGTAGCCTGGGCGGTTGCCCGCCCAGGCCCTCTCAGATCCGAGCAAGGAGATTTCCACCACTCGGCTCCTCCGTCGGGTAGGCTCACGGAGCCCTGGCCCAGATCGATACAC
>SLCC01000031.1 GCA_007126035.1 Gemmatimonadota bacterium | reverse complement strand
GGGTGAGCGCTGGGGCGCTGGGTGAGCACTGGGGCGCTGGGCGAGCGCCGGGGCGGCGGGTGAGCGCCGGGGCGGCGGGTGAGCGCCGGTGCGATGGGCGCGCGCCGAAGTGATGGGTGAGCGCCGGGGCGACGGGGACGACACTTTCAGGAGAGACGATTGGCATGGCGAATCCGACTGCGACGCTGGAGACGAACAAGGGCACGTTCCGGGTGGAGCTGTTCGAGGACCGGGCACCGCGGACGGCGAGCAATTTCCTCGAGCTGGCGGAGAAGGGTTTCTACGACGGGGTGGTGTTCCACCGGGTCATAGAGGGCTTCATGATCCAGGGTGGCGACCCGGAGGGCACGGGGCGTGGCGGGCCGGGCTACACGATTCCGGACGAGTTCCACCCGGAGCTACGCCATGACGACAAGGGGGTGCTGTCCATGGCTAACGCGGGTCCGAACACGGGCGGGTCTCAGTTCTTCATCACGCTGGCGCCCACGCCGTGGCTGGACAATCGCCACGCGGTGTTCGGGAAGGTGGTGGAGGGGTTCGACGTGGTGGAGGAGATCGGCGGGGTGAAGACGGGGCATGGTGACCGTCCGGTGGACGAGGTGCGGATTGAGCGGGTGACGGTGGAGCGGTAGGTGCGCTGGTCGGGTTCGGGTGCGGCGTGCGACTGAGCGCAGTGGGGTAGTCTGGCCTGAGTAGGGCGGGGTAAGCGGCGATCGATGAACGGGCCAGGCGTGGAGGAAGGACCGGACGGGCCGGCCGACGATGGCAGGCAGGAGGATCGGGGATCGTGAGCAAGTCGGGCGTTGGTCTGCTGGACGTGCTGGAGCTGGAGCAGGTCGAGCACAACATCTACAAGGGTCGGAACCGGGACATCGGGACGGATCGTATCTATGGCGGTCAGGTGCTGGCCCAGTCGCTGGTGGCGGCGAGCGGGACGGTGGCCGAGGACCGGCCGATCCATTCCATGCATGGCTATTTCATCCTGCCGGGTGATCTGGAGGCTCCGGCCGTCTATTTCGTGGACCGGCTGCGGGACGGAGGCAGCTTCGCGACGCGGCGTGTGACGGCGATCCAGCACGGGCGTGCGATCTTCACCATGTCGGCGTCGTTCCATCGGGCTGAGGAGGGGGTGGAGCACCAGGCGTCCATGCCGGAGGTGCCGGGTCCGGAGGGTCTCACGTCGGAGGTGGAGCTGCTGCGGGGGATGAAGGACCGGATCCCGGAGCATCTGCGGGAGGTCCTGACGCAGGACCGTCCGCTGGACATCCGGCCGGTGCACCCGCTGGACCCGTTCGACCCGGAGCCTCGTCCGCCGGTGCGGCATGTGTGGCTGCGGGCGGGGTCACCGGTGACGGTGGACCTTCACCATCGGGCGATCCTGGCCTACGCGTCGGACTACGGGCTGCTGGGAGCGGCCCTCCAGCCGCATGGTCTGACGTTCCGGCATCGTGACGTGATGGTGGCTTCGCTGGACCACGCACTCTGGTTCCACCGTCCGTTCCGGGTGGACGAGTGGCTGCTGTACGTGATGGAGAGCCCGGCGACGGTGGGCGCGCGCGGGTTCGCCCGCGGTACTTTCTTCACGCGGGACGGTGTGCTGGTGGCGTCGGTGGCTCAGGAGGGGCTGGTCCGCTCCTTGTGATCCGGCGGCTCTCCGCGATCCGGCGATCGGCGCGGGAGGTTGACGATCAGGACGGGCACCGTTGAGCCGCGCAGGACCTGGTCCGTCACGCTGCCCAGGGCGGCGCGGACGAGACCGCGGCGGCGGTGGGTGCCGATGGCCAGGAAGTCGCCTCGCATGTCGGCTCTGGCGGCCAGTATCCGGCGGGCGGCCTGGCTGGCGCGGACGGGCCGGCGGAAGCGGGGCAGGTCCACCAGGGCGCCGAGGTCGTCGGCCGCCAGGGCGCCGAGGTCGGGGTCGGGGAGCGCCCCGTGCCCGGTTCCGGGCTCCTTCGTGGGGCCTGTTTCGGGCCCCGGTTCCTCGGCGCCTGGCACGGCCCGGTGCTCGGGCACGGTGAATTGTGGGACGGCCATGGGAGCAGGGCCGGTGGGGGCGACGACCCTGATGATGGTGAGGCGGGCGTCGAAGACATGGGCCAGGTGGCCGGCGTGCTGGACGGCGGCGCGGGCGGAGGGGGAGCCGTCGGTGGCGGCGATGACGTGTTTGACGGTGGCCTCGCGGGGATCGAAGCCCTGGACGGCCAGGGCATCCGCAGCGACGGCGTGGTCGGGGGTCTTGCGCGGCACGAGGATGACGGGGAGCCGTACCCGTCGCACGACTGAGTCGGCCACGGTGGAGGCGCGGAACCGGTCGGCGCCTCCGCGTCCCTGCATGGACATGACGAGCAGGTCGGTGTCTTTGTCGGCGCGACGGACCACCTCGTCGGCGGGGTGACCCTCGATCACCTCCGCGGAAGCGTCTACGCCGAGGGCTCGCAGGTCCATGGCGCGGCGCTCCAGGTAGCGCACCTCCCTTTCTCGCTGCTGGTCCTCCCACCGGTCGATGAGGCGGGTGGGGGCGATCTCGACGGCGTAGCGGGCGATGGGCTCGTGGACGAGGAGCAGGCGGACGGTCCCACCGGAGCGGCGGACGATGGGCAGGGCGTAGGCGAGGGCGCGCTCGGAGAACGTGGAGCCGTCGAGTGGGACCAGTACGTCGCGGTACATGGGCGCCTCCTGCTGTAGCGATCCCTGCCCGGCCGCCAGCGCGCCGGCTACCGGCACGCCTGCGGCCGGCCTTCCACTGTCTTGTCCAATATGTGTCGGACAGGGCTGCGCCGGGAGGTTCTTCGGGTCGGAGACCGGAGCGGCCGTGCGGCAGTTCGAAAATCCGCGGGCAGGACGTATATTGTCCTTGCCGCTGGCACCGGTCAGCGGCCGCGGATCAGCGCTCCACTCGAATCGGGAGGTGCAATGACTCATGATATCCGACGCGTCGACTATTTCTACACGACCGTCCAGGACCGACCCGGCGAAGCACTCCGATTTCTTTCGGCGTTGCGTGAGATAGGGGTCAATCTGCTGGCGTTCACCGCGATCCCGGTGGGCTTGCACCAGACCCAGCTCACCATGTTCCCCGACGACCCGGCCCGTCTCAAGGAGGAGGGGCGCAAGAGCGGGTTCTCCCTGGATGGCCCGCACCCGGCGTTCCTGGTCCAGGGACCTGACGCCCCCGGTGCGCTGGTGGACATCCACGAGCGGCTGTACCAGTCCGGCCTCAACGTGTACGCTTCCACGGGAGTGAGCGACGGGGAGGGCCGCTTCGGGTACATCCTCTATGTCCGCCCTGGCGACTTCGAGGCGGCAGCGGAGGCGCTGGGCATTTAGTAGGCCTCGACCCACACGCCGCTGACCGCTGAGAAGAGCCTCGCCCCCGGGTGCGACCCGTGGCGCTACGGGTCGCACCCGGGGATGTGTCAACGCCACCGTGCTCCAGCTGCGACGTCGCCTGCCCGTCCTGAGCTGCTCCCCGGTCCAGCGGCAGCGCCATGGACCGGCGCGGTCACCATTCTCCTGTGCAGTATTGCGTCAGGTGCGGAGGCGCAGGCGCAACCGCCGGCGAATTCGCAGACGCCGCCAGTTGGCCAGGGGCAGGCCCGGGCCCCTGCGGAGGTGATCCCGAGGCAGCAGTTGATCGAGGACGCGCGCCGGCTGGCGGAGGTACTGGAGTCGACTCACCCGGACGCCGCTGTAGGCGATGGCTACACGTACGAACAGCTCCGGCAGATGGATTTCGACCCGAACACGGTGGTGCTGCTGGTGACGAGCGAGACGTGAGGTCGGGGAGGGTGCGCGTGCGCTTCGCCGGGCCAGATATCCGCTACTCGCACAACCGATTCAGGGCCTCTTCCGTGGCATCTTTCCTGCCACGTCATGCGTGTGGGAGCGAAGCGATAGCGAACGGGTCAAAGCTTCGAGCGGGAGATGACCAGGACGGGCGAAGTGCGAGGGAAGGTCGCGTCGTCGGGCGAGCCGCCGGCCGGCGGCGACGAGCCACGATTCCGGAGCCGAGATGCCTCGCTCCTTGCCGAGGCCAGCCGTTTGCTGGCGGACTCGCTGGACTACGAGACCACGCTGAGCAGGGTGGCCATGCTCGCGCTTCCTCACCTGGGGAGCTGGTGCGTGGTGGACCTGGTGGAGGATCAGGGCATCCGCCGGCCGGCGGTGGTGCACCCTGACCCTGAGAAGCAGGAGCTGGCGCGGGAGCTCCAGAACGGCTGGCCGCCGAGTCGCGAGGACCCGCTGGGCGTACCGGCGGTGGCCCGGACGCGGCGGTCCGAGGTGATATCCCAGGAGGCGATCCTGGGCTACACGCAGCTCCTGGACATGGGTGTCCGCGGTAGGCTGACGGACGAGCAGCGGGAGCTGTTGCACCGGGTGGACAGGAGCAGCCGGCACCTGCTGGATCTGGTGACGCGGGTCCTGGACCTGTCGAAGGCGGAGGCTGGCGAACTGATCGTCCAGAACGAGATCCACCTGGTAAGCGACGTGGTGGCCACGGCCCTCAAGGCTGTGCGTCCCCGGCTGGGCGAGCGGTCGATCGAGGTCAGCCGCAGCGACGAGCGGCTCCGTTTCGTCGGCGATGGGATGGGGGCGCGGCAAGTCTTGGTCAGCCTGCTCGCCAACGCGATCCGGTTCAGCGACGACGGCAGCACCATCACGATCCGGTGCGAGCTCGCGGAGTCGACGGTGGGGCACCAGCTGTCTGAGGCGTCGGGCCCGCGGAGAGTTCAGGGCCGGAGATCTCAGCAGTCCTCCAGGGCGCCAACGCCATCCAGCGGCTCACGCTGGAGCTCCATGGCGCCGAGCGGTACGCCATGGGCTGGAGCACTGACGCCGTGCGGCGGGACCTGACGATCCTCCGGGACGTGATCGAGAACGACCTGCGACAGGAGCTGCCCGCCGGCGCGGACGGGCGGGAGGTGGAGCAGGTGCTGAAACGGCTGTTCGAGCAGGCGGAACAGATCAGCCTCCAGGGCTGGCACTACGCCCGGAGCGATAATCGTGGTCGTGGGCCCACCCCGTCCGGGCCCACAGCCAGACGTGCGAGCCCTGCCCCGGGTGGCGCGCGTCGCTCGCCCCAATGACCCCAACCTCGCTCCTCCGGGTGACTGGCGTCCTTTCCTTCCGCTGGCCGGGGGCTCGCTCCTTGCACGCCTCCGGTTCCCGGTTCCAGTGCTGGTGGGAGGCGCATGTCCAGACTCAGGGTAATGGCAGTGTTGGCGATGGTGGTCGTGGTGGCTGGTTGTCCTCCGCCGGGGGCTCGGGAGGAGGTAGAGCAGGTCGCGATCGGGACGGAGGCGGAGGAGCCGGGTCGCACGGGTGTGGGCTTCGAGCTGGCGGGTCCTGGTGAAGCGGCCCTGCTGGTCCCGGTCTTCGTGAACGGGCAGGGGCCATACAGCTTCGTGCTGGACACGGGAGCGACCATGACATGTGTGGATATGGTGGTGGCGGAGGAGCTGGAGCTGCCGACCGAGCCTGGTCGTATCGGTATAGGGATGGGGATCGAGCAGGAGCCGGGGGGCCTGGAGCTGGTGTCGATCGACTCGTTGCGGGTCGGGAACGCCACGGCCATGGGTCTGACAGGTTGCGCTCTGGACCTGGGCCGGTTCCGGGCGATGGGACTGGAGGTGGAGGGACTGCTGGGGCTGAACTTCCTCCGAGAGTTTCGGGTCACGCTGGATTTCCGGACGGAGGAGCTGACGCTAGAGCGCTGAAGACTGAACCGAGGAGGATATCATGTTCAAGCGAGTACTGACTCCTCTCGACGGATCGAAGTTCGCCGAGGCTGCGCTTCCGCTTGCGGCCACGGTGGCGAAGCGGGCTAACGCGGCGCTGGAGCTGGTATCGGCGCACGACCCGCTGCCGCCGCCGTCGGCGTCCGGGTCGGAAGGTGCGGCCCTGGCGGTGCCGGTGCAGGCGGACAGTCTGGGTGCGGTGCCGGTGACGGCGGGCGAGGTTGGGGAGTCGTTGCGGGAGAAGCGTACGACGTATCTCCACGATGTGGCGGGCCTGCTGAGGAAGCATCTGACAGTGGACCCGGAGGTGGCACTGCTGGAGGGCCGAGCCGACCGGGCGATCATGGACCGGGTGACATCTGAGGGTGCGGACCTCGTGGTGATGGCCACGCACGGTCGCGGGCCCATGGAGCGGGCTTGGCTGGGCAGCATCGCGGACCGTCTGGTGAGGCAGTTGCCGGTGCCGGTCCTGCTGGCCCGGCCGGTGCCAGGAGAGGATCCGGACCTGAGCAAGCTGGCGGTGCTACGGCGTGTGCTGGTGGCATTGGATGGTTCGGCGCTGGCGGAGGCCGTGGTAGAGCCGGCGGCCTGGCTGGCCCGGGCGCTGGACGTGCCGGTGATGCTGCTCCGGGCGATCAGTCGTGGGATGGACATCCAGTCCACGTACCTGCCGCACGCGGCGGCGGAGTACCAGAAGCTGATCGAGGCGGACCGTCAGGAGGCGACGGAGTACCTGGAGACCGTGGCGGGCAGGTTGTCCGAGCTGGGCGTGACGGTCTCGGAGCGGGTGGTCCAGGAGGGTGCGGCACCGCGGATCATCCTGGAGACGGCGGACCCGGAGGGCGGAGACGTGGTGGCCATGGCCACGCACGGGCGGGGCGGACTGCGTCGCCTGGTACTGGGGAGCGTGAGCGACAAGGTGGTACGGGCGGCGCTCGGGCCGGTGATGCTGGTCCGGCCCACCGAGGAGACGTAATGCCCGATGTCGGCCTGATCCTGTCCACGTCGGCCCATCGTCCGTGGCCCCTGCCCCGGGGGCCCTGGATGATGTTCCAGAGCTGGCAGAAGCTGTTGTTCGTCCACTGGCGGGTGGACCCTGCGTCGCTCCGGCACCTGGTGCCGGCGCCGCTGGAGCTGGACCTCCACGACGGCGACGCGTGGATCGGGGTGACGCCGTTCCTCCTCACCGGCCTGCGAGTGCGGATGACGCCGCCCATGCCATGGGCATCGCGGTTCCCAGAGCTCAACCTGCGCACGTACGTCCGGTACGCCGGCCGGGCTGGCATCTTCTTCTTCAGCCTGGACGCCGCCAGCAGGACAGCGGTGGCGGGTGCCAGGTCGTTTTTCCGGCTCCCCTATCGCCGGGCGAGGATGGGGATCGAGACGAGCGAGGGCTGGACGCGATTCGCCAGCAGACGACCGGGCGGCGTGGCGCGGTTCCGGGCGCAGTACCGGCCGACGGGTTCGGTGCTGCCTCCGGCGCCGGGCTCGCGGGAGGCGTTCCTGACGGAGCGGTACGCGCTGTTCACCGTGCTCCGTAACGGGAAGGTGCTGCGAACGGACGTGCACCACGCGCCGTGGCCGCTCCAGCCGGCGGAGGGGCACGTGGATGCGGGCGCGCTAGCGTTGGCGGAGAGCGTGCCGCTCCCGTCGGGAGCCACGCCGCTCCTCCATTATTCCGACCGTCAGGACACGGTGATCTGGCCGCCTGTCCACGGCGACCGCTGATCGCCATAGTACCTCGGCCGGGTGGCCGCCCCTTGCCGCCCTCCCTCTCCCGCCACAGGTTGGGGCGCGACGCAACCCACCTGTAGAGGCGACAGTGGCAAAAGACAACCAGTCCGTCGAGGCACCGGCGAAAGGGCCCCCTGGGTGGATGGACCGGGCGCTCAACGCCATCGAGCGCGTGGGCAACCTGCTCCCCGACCCGGCGATCCTGTTCCTGATACTGCTCGTAGTCATCTGGATCCTGTCGGCGTTCATGGCGCCGATGACCTTCACAGACATAGATCCGCGGACGGGTCTGCCGATCCAGATCAACAACCAGCTCCAGGGTCACGCGCTCGCCAACTTCCTGGCCACGATGACCGAGACGTTCGTCAACTTCCACCCCCTGGGCGTGGTCCTGGTGGCGATGCTCGGGGTTGGCGTGGCGGAGCACACTGGGTTCATCAACGCCGGACTGAAGGCGATGCTGAGCGTGACGTCGGCATCGCTGCTGACACCCGTGCTCATCTTCGTGGCCATCATCAGCCACACCGCCGCAGACGCGGGCTACGTGCTGGTCATCCCGCTTGGCGCGGTCATCTTCTACGCAGCGGGACGACATCCCCTGGCGGGGATCGCCGCCGCGTTCGCCGGCGTCTCGGGCGGCTTCAGCGCCAATTTCATCCCGTCCGCCATCGATCCGCTCCTGGCGGGACTCACGGAGGCCGGCGTCTCGATCCTGGACCCGGACCGGATGGTGAATCCGCTCTGTAACTGGTACTTCACGGCCATCTCCAGCTTCCTGATCATCGGACTGGGCTGGTACATCACGGACAAGATCGTGGAGCCGCGGCTGATCGGGGTGGAGGTGGACGGTGATCTGGAGGACATCCCCACCAACGAGCCCGTCAGCCCGCAAGAGCGGCGAGGCCTGCGGTGGAGCCTGGCCGCGGCCGGGCTGGGCATCCTGGCGCTGATCCTGCTCACCATTCCCGCGGGCTCGCCGCTCCGGTCGCCGGAGGGCGAGATCACGGCGGGCGATGCGCCGCTCATGCTGGCCATCGTCCCGCTCATCTTCCTGCTCTTCCTGATACCCGGCGTGGTCTACGGCTACGTGGCCGGGACGGCGAAGTCGCACCGGGACATCGTCAAGGGGATGAGCAATGCCATGAGCACCATGGGCTACTACATCGTGCTCGCCTTCTTCGCCGCGCTCTTCATCGCGGAGTTCGGCCGCTCCAACATCGGCGCGCTCATGGCGCTGCGGGGCGCTGCGGGGCTCGAGGCGCTGGCGTTGCCCGCGCCCATCACCGTGGTCGGGATCATCCTGCTCAGCGCGTTCGTGAACCTCATGATCGGGTCGGCGTCGGCGAAGTGGGCGCTCCTGGCCCCCATCTTCGTGCCCATGCTCATGCAGCTCGGGATCTCGCCGGAGCTGACCCAGGCCGCGTACCGGGTGGGCGACTCGACCAGCAACATCGTCACGCCGCTCATGCCGTACTTCCCGCTGGTGGTGGTATTCGCCCAGAAGTACGTCAAGAACACCGGCATCGGCACCCTCATCTCCATGATGTTGCCGTACGCGGTCATATTCCTCATCAGCTGGACCGCATTCCTGCTGGTCTACTGGATGCTGGGAATACCCCTGGGGCTCCAGGCGCCCTACACGTATCCCTGATGCCTGGGCCGGAGGAATGGCATGACTGAGGACCAGCGACGCGACGAGGAACGGGATCGGCCTGACGAGCCGGGTCGGACCGTGGAGCGAGACGAGCCAGCGGAGCGGGAGGAGCCGGCCGCGCCTGAGCGGGAGCCGACGCCGGGCGTCGAGGTCGAGCCGGAGCCCGATGCCGAGAACCTGATCCCGAAGAAGGACGGGCCGGGGACCCTGTGATCGGCGGGCCGCGCGCCGTGCTCACCGTCGGTCGCCGCGGTTTCCGACGGAGGTCCGGCAATCGCCCGCCTGCTGTTCGGGATGGCGTCGGTGCGGGCTCGTGCCGGCGCTGATCTTGCCACTGCGATAGGCGAACAGCCCCCCGAAAGGCGGTTGATGGCAACGCGACTCCGACTGACAGAGTTGATCGAGCGCGCGGAGATCGTGGCGCGGGATGTCCTCCGGCCCAACGTGGAGGAGGAGGACCGGGAGGCGCTATGGCCTGAGCCCGGGATGCGAGCCCTGGCGGCGTCGGGGTTGATGGGCCTGAACGCACCGGTCTCCGCGGGCGGTCTGGGGCAGGGGCTGGAGGCGCTGGTGTGCATGGCCAGAGTACTGGCCCGGGAGAACGCCTCCGCCGCCCTCTGCTACGCCATGCACTGCGTGGGCACGGCCGTAATCGGCGCCAAGGCGAGCAAGGTCCAGCAGGAGCGGTTCCTGGAGCCCATTGCCGCGGGTGAGCATATCACGACGCTGGCGCTGAGCGAGCCTGGCTCGGGCGCCCAGTTCTACTTTCCCGAGACGGCGGTCCGACCCGCTCCGGATGGTTACGTTCTGGATGGTGTGAAGAGCTTCGTCACCAACGGGGGACAGGCGGATTCATATGTGATCTCGACGGCGGCGGCGGATGCGGCGGCGGGCGAGGGCGTGTTCAGTGTGGTGCTGGTGGGGGCGGATTCGGCTGGTCTGTCATGGGGCGAGCCGTGGCAGGGGTTCGGGATGCGGGGCAACAGCTCGCGGACGGTCGAGCTCGAGGGCGTCCGGGTAGGCAGTGACAGCTTGTTGGGGCGAGAGGGTGACCAGCTCTGGTACGTGTTCGAGGTTGTGACGCCGTACTTCCTGGCGGCCATGGCGGGCACGTACCTGGGGATAGCGGAGGCGGCCGTGGACCTGGCGGCGGAGCACCTGGGCTCGCGACGGCACAGCCACACGGGTGATCTCCTGGGTGCCAACCCCATCCTGTCCTCCGAGCTGGGGAGCATGTGGATCAAGCTGGAGTCGACGCGCCAGCTGGTGCTGTACTCGGCGCGCCGCGCCGACGCGGCGGCGGCGGACGGACTGTCAGGGATCCTGGCGTGCAAGGCGGCGGCGACGGAAGCGGCGGTGGACCTGACGAACCGTGCCATGACGCTGGTCGGTGGGCTGGGCTACCGTGAGAACAGTCATCTGAGCCGGCTCCTGCGGGACGCCCGGGCTGGCCACATAATGGCACCCACCACGCAAGTGCTGGAGACCTGGCTGGGCCGGGCGCTCCTGGGCATGCCGCTGCTCCAATAGAAGGGTGATCGATGGATTCACCTCGCGAGGCTCACCCAGTCCCTCCTCCGCCACTGGTGGTGGCGAGCGATGGCACGGCGCCGCCCTGGTCGAGCCGGCTGGACGGGAGGGTGGTGGCGCCGGGATCGCCGGAGCTGCGCTCGGCGCTGGACGGGGCAGAGTCGCTGCTCATCGACGCCGGGGTAGAGGCGCCGATGGCGGTTGCTCGCCGGGCGCGGCGTCTGGCACCGCGGGTCCAGATCATCCTGGTAGCCGAGCCGGAGCAGCGAGCGGACGTGGAGCGGGCGCTGCTCTTCACGCCGGGGCTGGGCGAGCCGTGGGTGGTGCGGCCCGAGGAGGTGGACCTGGAGCTGGTGCGGCGGGCGATGGAGATCACCAGGCAGCGTCGCGCCCATGCCCGGACACTGGACCGGGTGGCGGGCCGGGTCAAGATCCTGGAGCGGCCGGGTGACCACTCACGTCGTCTGTCGGACCAGTACCTGGCCACGCTGCTGGAGATGTTGCCCGAGCCGGTGCTGGCGCTGGACGATGAGGGCGGCATCCTGTTCGTCAACCCGGAGGGCGCCGAGGTCTTCGAGCTGGAGCCGGGTGAGCAGGAAACGGTGGACGTCATGTCCTGTCTCGATCCCGCGGAGCCCGGGCAGCTGAGGGAGCTGCTGAAGCGCTCGGAGAGCGAGGTCGCCCGGGGCCAGCTCCGTCTGCGCGGTGGGTCGCGGGGCGAGCGGATCTATGAGGCCACGGTGGCCCGCGTGCCATCGGAGCGGCCGGTGAGGGCAATGGTCCTGCACGACGCGACGGACCAGGTCCGGGCGCAGGAAGCGCTGGCGGACCTGGCAGCGGAGCGGACTGCGGTGCTCGGCAATATAGCCGAAGGCATGATCATTGTCGGGCGTGACGGCCGCATCTATCACGTGAACGAGGAGGCGGCCAGGATCCACGGCGCCGAGCATGTGGGGATCTCGCCCGAGGAGTGGCCCGAGAGGTACAACCTGCTGACCCTGGACGGCGAGCCCTACCCACCCGACGAGCTGCCCCTGGCCCGGGCGCTCCGGAGGAAGGAGACGGTGCGGGACGCGGAGTGGCTGATCCGCCGGCCCGACGGCGTGGTGGTGCACGCGCAGGGCAGCGCGGCCCCGGTCATGGACGCCAACGGGCGGGCCATAGGCGCGGTCCTGACGCTGCGGGACGTGACGGACCAGCGGCGGCGGGAGGCGGAGCGGGAGCGGCTGCTGGAGGAGCTGGACCGGGCGCTGGCCGAGACACAAGAGGTGATGCGGCATCGGAGCCGCTTCTACGCCAGCATGAGTCACGAGCTGCGCACACCCATCAACGCCATCATCGGCTACAACGACCTGCTGGCGGACGGGATCTTCGGCCCCCTCACGGAGGACCAGCGCCCCGCCGTCGTGCGAATCCGCCGGGCGGCCGGTCACCTCCTGGAGCTGGTCAACGATGTGCTGGACCTGTCCAAGATCGAGGCCGGCAAGATGGTCGTGGAGACGGAGGAGGTTGACGTGGGTACGCTGGTCCAGGACCTGGAAGCGACCATGGAGCCGCTGGCCAGGAGCCAGGGGGTGGAGCTGCGGTTCCACTTCGGACCGGGCTGCCAGCGCCCGTTGCGGACCGATCCCCGCAGGCTCCGCCAGATCCTGCTGAACCTGCTGTCGAACGCCATCCGCTACGGCGCAGGTCGGCCGGTAAACGTGCGCTGCGAGCGCGGCGATGGGGTGCGGATAGCCGTGGAGGACCAGGGGCCGGGAGTGGACGAGAGCCGGCAATCGGACATCTTCGACGAGTTCGTCCAGTTGGAAGAGGCGGGGCAAGGGACGGGGCTGGGCCTTCCCATCGCCCGTGCCCTGGCCCGGCTCCTGGGCGGCGACGTCACGCTGGAGTCGACGCCAGGCGAGGGGAGCACGTTCACCGCCACCTTACCCGAGACACCACCTCAACAGCCGCCCCCTTCCAGCCCGTAGCACTACATCGGCGGCTACGGGAGGACGCAGGTGCGCGGTGGGCGCAAACGTGCGGACTTCGTCCCGACGGGTGGGGCCGAGAGATCAGCCTCAGCGTCGCTGGTGGACGAACATGCACGAGGTCTCGGCGCCCTGCCGCTCCAGGCTGTTGGGCAGCCATTCGCGGGGGATGTTCCGCATGCACTCCTCGAAACTGTCGTAGTCCTCCGCCCTGAAGGTCGGGCCGCTGGCCGCTTCGTGGAACAGGGCAGCCACCAGGAACACCACCACCGCCGCCAGCACGATGCCCGTAATGAGCGTCAATCGATTCAACCGCCACCTCGGGTTATGTTCGACCAAATTGAACCCAGGCCGCCCGTTTCTGTTCCCTGCCCGCGGGCGGATCCAGGTTGCGGCTCCCGGCTGACAGCCCGGGGATCAGGTCCTCATCCCTGCCGGGACTCAGCGGTGACCCCGGACCTGGTGAACCAGTCGAGGAACCCGTCGGCGCCGGCATCGCCGTAGACGACGGGGGTGCCGCCCAGGCTGCTTATCAGATCGGCGGAGGCACCATCGAAGACCCTGACCACGGTGGGCACGCCGGCGGCGAAGCGGAGCACCTCGGCGTTGTCGTGGGCGCGGCGGATGGTGGAGATGATGAGCCTGGCGTTCCTGGCCCCGACCCGCTCGAGCACGTCGCGATCGGAGCCGTCGCCGCGGACGCAGGGCACGTCGCCATCCTGGAGCCGCTCGATGATGGCGGCGTCGTCGTCCACCACCACCATCTGGTGGCCGGAGGCTATCAGTGTCTCGAGGAGTGGCATGCCGCTGTCCCCGCAGCCCAGGAGCAGGATGTGGTCGGACGGGGGGTCGACGATCTCGGGCTCGCGGCGCAGCGGGTGGAGCCGCATCAGTCGCCAGGTGACGCGGTCGGTGCCGATGAAGGGCGTGAGGAGCATGGTGATGACGGTGACCAGGGCCACGGTGGTGAAGACCCGGACCGATATCTGGCCGGCCATGAGCCCCCACAGTCCGACCACCAGGGAGAACTCGCTGGCCTGGGCCAGGAGGAGCCCCGACTCGACTGCCGGCCTGGTGGACAGACCCATACGCTCCGCCACCGCCGTTACCACGATTGGGGTGACGACGATGAGCAGCACCACGAAGACCAGGCTCTGGCCCAGAGCGATGAGGTCGGGCCGGCCCACGAGCCCGCCCAGGGCGACGAAGAAGATGGCGAGGAAGAAGTCGGAGAGGGAGAGGAGGGGCCCCCGCACCACGAGTCCGGTGGGGAATGGTGAGAGTGCGACGCCGGCCAGGAACGCGCCGGCGATCAGGGGCAGCCCGAGGAACGATGCGGCGGCGATGAAGGCGAACAGGACGCCCAGGACCACGAGCAAGAGGGTCTCCTCGTCGTGGCGGAAGCTGAGGGCCAGGCGGGGCCCGCCGAGGCGGGCGAAGAGGAGGGCCGCGCCGGCCAGGCCTCCGGCGGCCAGCAGCCCTTCCACGACCGCCCAGCTCCCCTCGGGGAGCCGGGTGACCACGGGGATGAGGAGGATGATTGCCAGGTCCTGCAGCAGCAGGACGCCCAGGACCAGCCGACCGAAGGGCTCGAACAGCTGCTGGCGTGACTGGAGGAGCCGCACAACCACCAGGGTGGAGCTGGCGGTCATGGCCAGGGCCAGGTAGAGGGCGGCGGTCAGGTCGTGGCCCAGCGCCAGCGCCACGGCCAGGCCGGTGACGCCCAGGACGAAGAACTGGACGAGGCCGACCCAGAGGACCGCGCGGCGCTGCTCGCCCACGCGCTCCGGGTTCAACTCGAGGCCGGCGAAGAAGACCAGGAACGTGACGCCCAGGACGATGGCGTCCTGGAGCAGCTCGGGCGGGACGGCGCCGGTGAAGCCCAGGAGCGCGCCCACCACCAGGAGTAGTGGGATGGACGGGAGCCTCATGAAGTGGGCGATTCCCAGGCCCACCGCCGCGCCGGCCAGGAGCAGGGCGAAGCCGGTCATCCCAGCACCCCCATTTCCCGGAGCTGCTCGGCGATCCGCCTGATGCCCAGGTTCTTCGACAGGATCAGGTGGTCCGCGCCCAGCCGCCGGAGGCTGCCCTCGACCGAGCCGTCGAAGGCGTGGACGCTGACGGGTACGCCGGCGTCCCGGGCCCGGAAGGCCAGGAGGTTGTTGGTGCCCTCGATCTGGAGGGCGGAGACCAGCAGCTTGGCGCCCGGGAGCCCCGCCTCCTCGAGTACCGCCGGGTACTCCACGTTGCCCAGGAGCGTGTCACAGGGCAGCCCCTCGAGCTTGCGGGGGTCGGTGTCCACCGCCAGGACCCGCTCCCCGGCAGAGGTGAGGCCCTCGACGATGCGGCGGCCCATGTGGTTCATGCCCACCACTATCACGTGGTCGCTGGGCGGCTCCTCCTCGTCGGGCGCAGGGGCGTCGGCGGGTGAGGCGGACCTGGGCCGGAAGGGCCGTAGCAGGCCGACCCGCCGCGTCCACTCGTAGAGCTGGTGGTTGTAGAGGATCATGTACGACGAGACACCGATGGTGATGAGGCCCACCACGGTGATCAGGGACAGGATCTCCGGGGCGATGAGGCCTGCGGCCAGCCCCACGCCGGCGAAGATGAAGGAGAACTCGCTGATCTGGGCCACCGTCACGCTGGTCAGGAAGGCGGGTCGCTCACCGTAGCCCAGGCGGGTGATGATGAGCATGAAGATCAGGGGGTTCCCGATGAGGACGAAGAGGGACAGCGCGCTGGCGGAGAACAGCTGGTCCAGCGCCGCGCCCACCTGCATCTGGATGCCCAGGGAGACGAAGAAGACGGCAATGAAGAAGTTCATCAGCGGGTGGACCCGCCGCTGGAACTCGTGGTTGTAGGGGAGCTGGGCCAGGCTGATGCCGGCGACGAAGGCGCCGATCTCCAGGGACAGGTTCATCACCTCGGCGCCCATGACGAACACGAAGCACCAGCAGAGGCTCCAGATGAACAGCGGCTCCGGGGCCCCGGCCACCCAGCCGAACACCCTGGGGAGGAGGTAGCGGGAGGAGAGGAGGGCGGTCGCCACCAGGGCGCCCATCCCTAGAAAGGCGACGACCAGGCCACCGGCCATCTGGGTGGGGTTGGCCTGCTCCGCCTCCCCCAACCCGGCCAGGAACGTCAGGATCACGATGACCACCAGGTCCTGGACCAGGAAGATGCCCACGGCGATACGGCCGTAGAGGGCGTTCAACTCGCCCTTCTGGTCCAACAGCTTGACCACGACCACGGTGCTGCTGAAGGTCAGGGCCACGGCGATGAACAGGGATTCCAGCCAGCCAAAGCCCAGCAGGCCGGCCAGCAGCAGGCCCCCGGCGGCGGTGAATACCACCTGCCCCAGACCCGCCACCACGGCCACCTTCCCCACGTCCCGGATCCGGTCCAGGCTGAGCTCCAGACCCACCAGGAAGAGGAGGAGCGCGATCCCCACCTCGGCGATGAGCTCCACCGCCTCCCCGGCAGTGACCAGACCCGTGGCCGGACCCAGGATCAGCCCGGCCACGATGTACGCCACAATGGACGGGGTCCGCAGCCGCTGGCCCGCCACCAGGCACGCGGCGCCCACAACCACTATCAGGCCCAGGTCGACTATGATCGGAAGCTCGAACATCCCTCTACGTGCCAGTCATGATCCGGGCCAGGGCGGGCTTCACCGCCGACACCCACCCGCCAGAGGCCGTGCCTGTGCCCGGTGCTGGGGGCGTGATCGCGACCTCGGCGGAGCCGTCGCAGGTCTGTGTCGCGGTCTCCGGCGCGAGCTGCGCCAGTGCGTCAGGCGTCGCCGAGCAGGTAATCGATGACGTCGGCGGCAGTGTAGCCGGTGCCGTTCTCGCCCACCAGCTGTCCGATGGCATTGATCTCGTCGCCGCTGGTGATGAGGGGCTGCTCGACGCGGCCGTCCTTGCGGAGCTGGCCCTGGCCGATACCGGCGAACAGGGCGTTGCAGAGGCACTTGCGGCCCTCGGTCTCCTGACGGGCGCCGCCCTTCTTCACGTACGTCTCCACGGGCTCGGCGGAGCAGCGGTAGTCGAGGCGACCGTCGGGCCTCTGGTAGGGGTTGCGGAGGTAGCCCAGGTCGCAGACCCGGTCACGCTGCTCGTAGAGGATCCGGTCGGACAGGGTGCCGGGGGCCTGGACCACCTTGAAGGGGAAGCCGGTGGGCGACGCCACGGCGTCGGTGACCACGTCGATCCCGCCGTTCAGGGCCTGGCGACGCACCGGCTCCTTCACTTCGTCGCTGAAGCCGGACTCGTCGCAGTAGGCGAACAGGGTGCCCACCTGGATCCCGGCGGCACCGGCGGCCCGGGCCTCCCGTAACTTCTCCGGGCTGCCGGCGCCGCCGGCAAGCCAGAAGGGGAGACCAAGATCCTTGAGCTTCTCCAGGTCTACCGTGTCCCGCTCGCCGTAGACAGGCTCGCCCCGGCCATTGAGCTGGAGCTCGCCACGGGGAGGAGCGTTGTGGCCACCGGCCACCGGAGCCTCCACGATAAAGCCGTCAACCCGGCCCGTCGCCTTCTTGGCCAGTACCGTGGCCAGGGAATGGGACGAGATGATTGGCAGGAAGAACGGCCGCTTCAGGGGGGCTTCCGGAAGCGGGTGGTCGGCGGGGTCGAAGACCAACTGGTGGGACGAGCCGCGGGCGGCATCCTCCACGTCCAGCTTGATGGCGGCGAGGTCGAGCCGGGCCAGACGATCGAGCGCGCCAGGGATCTCACGGGGGATCCCCGCACCCATGAGCACGTAGTCCACGCCGGCCAGCATGGCGCCGTAGAGAGTGGTCAGGTTGGGCATCTGGACCTTGGTGAGCAGGTTCAGGCCCACGGGGCCGTCGTGGCCCTCCTTCGCCAGCCAGACCTCCGCGTAGGAGGCAAGCATGGTTACCCGGTCCCGGGCCCTGGTCACCGCCTGACGGTACAGCGGGAGACTGGCGTACGGCTCGCCCTCGGCACGACCGCCAGCCTTGAGGTACCGGTCCAGTACGTCGGTCACCAGCTCGGGGAACGGGAAGGACTCGAGGGCGCGACGGACGTGGCCGGCCACGTCGCCATCCTGGAGGCGTCGCACGAACACGGAGTCTATGCCCGTGCCGGAGACCACGCCCAACTGGCCCCGGAGGGATACCGCCCGGGCCAGCGCCCAGTTCGAGACGCCCACGCCCATGCCGCCCTGAATGATGAGCGGGTGATCCAGCGCAATGGCAGACACATTCGTTACCCACGGATTCGGTTTACCGACGGCGAGCCTCTAAAGCTACCCGCGAACCGGTTGCCGTGCAACGAGGATAGGAGATTGTTGCAGGGTCGGACGGATAAGCGCAAATTGCAATTACCAACCGATTGACGGAGGTCCATGACTACCCACTTTCTCCAGGCGCCGGGCCAGTCGCCATTGATGGAGGATCTGGCGGCCGCCCGTGACCGTTTCCTCGAGACGGGCGGGGTGGAGCCTGGCGTTCGCCCGGTGGTGAGAGATGCGTGGCTACGATCCCGGGAGTTCGAGGTGGATCCCGGTCGACTCCGTCCCCAGTCGTACGATGCCGCGCGCGCGGACCGGGCGGGAGCGCGCTCGCGGGCGCTCATCGAGGCGGCGGAGCCCTATCTGGACCTGGTCCACCGTACCCTCGAGGATGAGCCGCACCTGGCGGCTTTGGCGGACCGTGACGGCGTGATTCTCCGGCTGGTCATGGACGAGGAGACGGCGGAGACGGCTGAAGCTGCCAACCTGTTCCGGGGCGCCTGTTGGCACGAGCGAGAGATCGGCTGCAACGGCGTAGGGACGGCGCTGGCCACGGGCGCGCCGGTGGTGCTGCTGGGGCCGGAGCACTTCCAGGCCGAGTACGGGGGCTGGACCTGCATCGGGGTGCCGCTGCGGGATCCGGACGGCGTGGTGGTGGGGGCTCTGGACTTCTCTGTCCCCAACGAGCACATCAGCGCCCACGCGTGGGGCTGGGTCCTGGCCATGGGGCGGGCCATCGAGGGGAGGGTCGAGCGGGGCGCGGTCATCGACGACCGGGAGCTGGAGAAGCGAGTGGGTCGTCTGGAGGACCCTCTGAACGCGGTGCGGGGGGTGCTGGACCTGCTGGGCAGTCAGTTGCCTCTTTCGCCCACGCATCAGGAAGTCCTGGACCACGCCCGGGAACAGGTGGCTGCCGCCGATGAGAAGGTGGAGGCGGCGGTCAAGGCTGAACTGACGAGCCGCACCGCACTCGAGCGAGAGAGTCGTGCCAAGGACCGGCTACTTGCCATGCTGTCCCACGAGCTCCGGGGTCCACTGAGCGGGCTCATGTCGAGTCTCGAGCTCGTGCGCCTCAAGCAGGGCGACCCGTCGGCGGTGGACCGGGCGCTGACGATCGCGGAGCAGCAGATTCGCCACATGGTGAAGCTGATAGACGATGTGAAGGACCAGGGGGCGGTGACCAGGACGGACATACAGTTGCAGAAGGCGCGGTTGGACCTGCGGGCGGTGGTGGACGAGGCGGTGACCAATTGTCGGGTGGAGGTTGAGAAGAAGCGTCACTTCCTGACTGTGCAGACGCCGCGCGAGCCGCTGTGGGTGGATGGCGACCATACTCGCCTGGTTCAGGTGGCGGTGAACCTGCTGTCGAACGCGGCCAAGTTCACCGACCCGGGCGGCCAGATCACGCTGCGAGCCGACCGGGTGGGAGAAGCGGTCCGCCTCACCGTGGCGGACAACGGCAGGGGAATTGATCCGGAGCTCGAGGACCAGATCTTCGGGCTGTTCGTCCGCGGGGAGCGGACGGGGGCGGAGGGCAGCGGGCTGGGGCTGAACCTGGTGAGCCGGCTGGTCCACCTGCATGGGGGAGACGTGTCCGTGGAATCCGACGGGCCGGGCCAGGGCTCGGTCTTCACGGTGCGGTTACCGGCGGCATAGGCCAGCCTCCGGGGGCCAGCGCCACAGGAGCGTGCTTGCGCAGCCTCACCACCTCCCGCATGTTCGGTTGCAATCCCCGAGAGCAGAACGGGTTCAGAGAACCCCTGGACAAACCAAGTGCCGACGACAGCCATGAACAGCGTGACGAGCGCGCATAGGGCAGCGATTGCTTCATCCCCCCTACTGGTCTGGGCCCTTGCTTGTGGGCTGGTGGCGCACCTGGTGCCCACCCATGCAGAGGCTCAGTCCCCGGTTCTCTCCTCACGTGCCATGGCCATGGGCGGAGTGGCGTTCGACGCCCTGGCCTGCGGCCCTGACGCGCTGGCGGGCAATCCCGCGGCCCTGGCCCGGCCCTGCGAGTCTCCCAGGCGCCTGATCCTGCTGCCCACGGTGGGCATCGAGGCGCTGGACAATGGTGCCGGTGGCGAGGTGTGGCGACACCGTCGACAGCTCCGCGATGCCCTGGACGAGGAGAGCTTTATCGACGCGTTCGGCTCGGACGAGTTCGAGCGCATCCTGGGCGCGATACCGGGCGAGGGCTGGGTCCATCGGGTCCGGACACACCTTCCGGTGGTCCAGACGGCGGTGGGCCAGCGCTCGGCCCTCAGCCTGTCGGTGAGCCTGGAGAGCCGGGGCAGCATCGCCCGTGACCTGGCGGAGCTCGCGCTGCGCGGGCACGAGGAGGGCCGGACGTCGTACCGGCTGGAAGGCACGAGCCAGGAGACGACTGGCTACTGGACCCTGGCCTTCGGCCGCGGTGGCCGGCTGATGGGGACCGATGTAGGAGTGACGGCCCGGCTGATAGGCGGCGGGGCGTTCAGCCGTTGGCATGCCGTCGATCCCGTGGTGGACGAGGCGGAGGAGCTGGTCACCGGCCTCATGGTGGGCGCCTCACCGGGTGAGCGCTTCGTGGGTTTGAGCCCGTCAGACGGCTGGGGCTGGGGTATGGACGTGGGCCTGATGCGGGACCTGGGTCCCGCCAGGTTGGGTCTCGCTCTCCAGAACGTGGTCGGGACGATGAGCTGGCCCGAGGAGACGCTGCTCCGGATCATGACCCTGGAGGGCACGGTGGACGGCCTCGAGTTCAGCAGTGAAGACGAAATGTACGACCCGGCCACCATGCTCCCGCCCGACCCGCGGGCGCAGGTGGCGGAGGCGCTCCGGGAGAGCCCGCAGTTCCCCCGCCGGCTCCGGGCGTCAGCGACGATGGCGCCTCTCCCGATGCTGGTCCTGGCAGCCGGCGCAGACGTCGTGATGGGCGACGGCAATCTGGACCGGGGCTGGGACCGCCGCTTCAGCCTGGGCAGCGAGCTGAGGCCTCTGCGGTTCCTGCGCTTCCACGGAGGTCTGTCGTCGGACCTGGACGGCGCCAGCGAGGTAGCCGGCGGTCTCGAGCTGGACCTGCTGCGGTTCCGGCTGGGAGTGGCCGGGGCCCGGGTGGCGGAGGCCGGCCGTGAAGCCGGCTGGAAATCCATGGAGGGCTGGCGACTGGTGGCCGGGATCAGCCGGTTCTGACAGGTGGCAGGGGCCGGCGGGCCCTCATACTTCGCCCGCGACTTCGCCCTGGAGCACGTGCAGGCAGCCGGGCTTGGGCTGGACGTAGACGGTGTCGCCCTCGACCAGGTGCGGCTCGGGCCCCACATCCACGGTGAGGCTGGCGCCGCCAGGGCTGCCGGTCTCCACCATCAGGACGATGCGCCGGTGGAGACCGCTCTGCCTCACGTGCCGCACCACTGCCGGTCGCCCTGCTTTCCCGCAACCGGGCACGTCACCGCAGCCGGACGCGCAGCCGCCCGCGTTGCCATTGGCATCGATGGAGAGGTGGAAGTGCTCGGGTCGCAGACAGAGCCGGACGGTGCCTGACCTGCCGGCGGCCATGGCGCAGGGGATGAAACCGATGGCCGTCTCGAAGCCGCCCTCCCGGGGCCGGGCGTGGAGGATGTTGGTCTCGCCGAAGAAGCGGGCCACGTACTCGTCGCGAGGCTGCTGGTAGAGGAAGTCGGGGCTCTCGATCTGGCGGATCCGGCCCGCACGCATCACGGCCACCCGGTCGGCCAGGGCCATCACGTCCTCGGCGTCGTGGACCACCAGGATGGCGGTGATGCCCGTACGGCCGAGGATCTCCGCCAGCTCGGCGCGCAGGCCCCGCTTCAGAGCAGAGTCCAGGTTGCTGAACGGCTCGTCCATGAGCAGGACGCGGGGCTCGGGGGCCAGGGCCCGGGCCAGGGCCACACGCTGCTGCTGACCGCCGGAAAGCTGGTGGGGGAAGCGGGAACCCAGGCCACTGAGCCCCACCAGGTCGAGGATCCGGTCGGTCCGGGCCAGACGCTCTACCCTGGGCATAGAGAACAGGCCGTACATGATGTTGCTGGCCGCTGAGAGGTGGGGGAAGAGAGCAAAGTCCTGGAAGACCATGCCCACGCCCCGCCGCTCCGGCGGTGTCCAGGCGCGCGGGCCGGCCACGGGCTGGCCGGCGAGGCGGATGGCGCCGCGGTCAGGCACCTCCAGACCCGCCACCAGCCGCAGGAGGGTGCTCTTGCCGCAGCCGCTCTCACCCACCAGGCCCAGTACCTCGCCGTCCGCCACGGACAGGTCGATGCCGGAGACGGCGGCGGCCGATGTGCCGCTGTACGTCTTGGCCACGCCATCCAGGCGGAGCATGTCGTTCGACGGAGCGGTAGCGCTGCCCGCGCCCCTGCACGTCGTCCGCCGGGCCGGATCGGCCACCGTCACGCCGTCGAAGCCATCAGGAACAGAGTCGTTCACCGTCGTCGCTCCTCTCATTGCCGTGCCTCGAGACTGAAGGTCCGGTGCAGGACCGCCACCACCACCGCCGCCGCCCCGATCACCAGGAGGGCCGCGGGCGCCGATTGGGGCACCTGCTCGATGGACGCCAGCTCGAAGGCCCTGGTAGCCAGCGTGTCGAAGTTGAACGGCCTCAGGATCAGGGTCAGCGGGAGCTCCTTGAGGACGTCGATGAAGACCAGGACGCCCGCCGCCAGAACGGCCCGCCTCAGGAGCGGCAGCTCGATCCGGAACAGCGTGCGGAGGGGTGACGCCCCCAGGGTCCGGGACGCGGAGCCGAGGTTGGCGCCGATCCGGGTGAACCCCGCCTCCACCGACAGGTAGCCCACGGCCATGAACCTGACCAAGTAAGCGAAGACCAGGGCACCAAGGCCGCCGGTCAGGATCAGGGCAGTCCCGCCCGTGAGGGCCCGGTCCACGCCCAGCACCGCGACCATGACGCCCACGGCGATCACCGCGCCGGGGATGGAGTAGCCGAGCATGGCCAGCTTCGCGGCCGAAGAGGTCAGCGGCGTGCGGTCGATCCGGCCGGCGTACGCCAGGACCACCGCAACCCCCACGCACAGGGCCGCCGCACCGCTGGCCAGGACAAAGCTGTTGAGGGCCATGCGGAGGAATGACAGGTCTACCACAGCGGGTGCCGTCCGGGCCGTCCACAGGCCGAGCTGCCCCACCGGCAGGAGGAAGCCCATGACCAGCGGCAGGAAGCAGAAGACCACGGCGGCGGCGGCGGCCCCGCCACGCAACCGGTAGCGGGTCACCGGGCGACCACCACCCGCCTCATCGTAGCGGGCAGCGCCGCGCTGCCACCGCTCCATGCCCAACACCACCAGCACCACCAGCATCAGGATGGCGGACAGACGGATGGCCGTGTCCAGGTCACCCATGGCGAACCAGGAGCGGAAGATGCCCGTGGTGAACGTGGTGACGCCGTAATAGGCCACCGCGCCGTAGTCGTTCAGCACCTCCATGAGCACCAGCGCCAGGCCCGCGACCACGGCGGGGCGAGCCAGCGGCAGGGCGATCCGGAGGAAGATGGACCAGGGGCCACGGCCCATAATCCGGGCCGCTTCCAGAGCCCGGCCCGAGCGGCCCTCGAACAGGGCACGGGTCAGCAGGAAGATATACGGGTACAGGACGAAGCCGAAGATCAGGGCCAGGACCTCGATCCGCATCACGTTCCAGTACAGGAAGGCGTCCGGCCCCGCGCCGGTGAGCCAGCGGACCAGCCGCTGGACCGGGCCCGTCACGTCCAGCATACCGGCATACGTGTACGCCGCCATGTACGCAGGCACCGCCAGCGGCAGGACCAGCGCCCAGTGGAAGAAGCCGCGGAGTGGAAAATCGCACATGGTCACCAGCCACGCCGTGCCCACGCCCAGGACCAGGGCCAGGCCACCGGCTCCCAGCGCCAGGATCAAGGTGTGGAGCAGGTACTCGGGCAGCAGCGTGGTCGCCACGTGGCCCCAGGCCTCCCCCGCCGGGGCGAACGCGCCCACGGCCACCACCGCCAGTGGTACCGTTAGCAAAGCCACCAGCAGCAGCGCCGCCGCCGTCCAGCCCACCGGCAGCGCTCGGACCGCCGGCAGCCAGCGACGAAGCGCTACCTCCATCCCACTCGATCGAACAGCCGGACCGCCTCGGCGTTCAGCGCGCCCAGGACCGAGAGGTCCGCGGTGTCGGCCCTAAACTCGCCCCACTCCTCCAGGATCGACGTCCACGGGACGTCCGGCTTCACCGGGTACTCCTGGTTGGCCTCGGCGAACAGACGCTGCGCCTCGTCGCCGGTCAGATACTCCAGCAGGCGGACGGCGTTCTCCACGTTACGGGAGCTGGCCGTCACGCCCGCGCCGCTCACGTTCACGTGCGTGCCCCCGCCGGACTGGTCCGGGAAGCGCACCGCCAGGCGCTCCGCCGCCCGCCGGTCCTCCGGGTCGCTGGACCCGGCCAGGCGCGCCAGGTAGTACGTGTTCACCAGCGCCACGTCGCCCACACCGGCGGCCACCAGCTTGATCTGGTCCGTGTCACCGCCCCTCGGCGCCCGCGCCAGGTTCGCCACCACTCCCGTCGCCCACCGCTCCGCCGCCTCGAGTCCGTCACGGGCAATCAGACCGGCCAGCAACGACTGGTTGTACACGTTCGACGACGACCGGACCAGGACACGACCCGACCACTCCGGCGACGCCAGGTCCCCGTAGCTGGTCAGCGTCGACGGGTCCACACGGTCACGATGGTACACCAGTACCCGGGCCCGCTGGGTCAGACCGTACCAGTGACCTGCCGGATCTCGGAAACGGGCCGGGACGTTCGCCTCCAGGTCCGACGAACGGACCGGCTGGAGTAGTCCCTCCTCCGCCGCCCGATGCAGACGACCGGCATCAACGGTGATCAGCACGTCCGCAGGCGACGCCGCGCCCTCGTTCCGCAAACGAGTGATCAACTCGTCGGCACTGGCCGTCACCACGTTCACCTCGATACCAGTGGCAGCCGTGAACCGGCGGAAGATCTCCCGGTCCGCCTCGTAGTGACGATGGGAGTACACGTTCACCACGTCGCCGCCACCAGTGTCGCCGCCAGCGCACGCGGCCAGACCAGCGGCGGCCACAAGCAAGAAGAGGCCGACCAGCGACCGCCGCCGCCGAAGCCCCGCCCGCCCGCCCCGTCGAATAGCTCGCCCTGTCAGCACATTCATCGCCCTTCGGTTGAGAATGAGACTCACGTTCACAATGCGGGGGCCGGATGTCAAGTAGCCGACTACGACGGAGATGTGGGGAGATCTGCGGGTCTGGTTGTAGGACTATTCCCTAGCGTCCGGTGGCGGGGTTCGGTCCACCAGCCACTCAGAAAGTGATGCCGATGGTCAGTGGTATGGCGCGGTGGCGCCCCCAGTCCATGTAACGTGCCTCGACGAATCCACCGATGCGGAGGATCCTGATTTCCAGGCCTGCCCCGGCGGCGAAGGCGAAGTTGGTACCGTCCTCGGCCGGCTCGTCTATCGGTTGGCCGGGCAACTCGTTGGGCACTTCAGGATCGGAGTAATCGACGAACCCGACGCCGCCGATCAGGTACGGCCGAACGACGGGGATGGGGAGTCGCAAGGTGGCGTTCAGGAGCCCGGCCAGGCCGGTGAAGTTGCCGTTGGTGTCGGCCGGGTAGCGCTGCCAGAGTACGTCGCCCCGCACACCCAGGGGGATGAGTGGTATTTCGAGTCCCACGGACCCGCGCAGGTGGACGCCAGTGGCGGTTTCGCCGGCCAGGTCGCTGAGAGGAAAGGCAGGCCCTCCACCGAGGCCTATTCTCAAGCCAGGGATCTGGGCGTCAGCGGTGGCGGGGATGGTGAAGGCGAGGAGGATGGGGATCAGGGCCCATAAGGGTCGCAGTCTCATGATCCAGCTCCGGTTGGGGGAAACCATGGCCAGCGGAAACGCTACTGCCGTTCCGAATAGATACCGCAATGACCCTGACGCTAGCAACAGCTGGGGTGGGATTCGGGGCGGACGGAGCCCGAGTTTCCCGGTAATGCCTGGCCTTGTGGGAGTGTCCGTGTAACTTCCGCCAGAATGTCTCTGCTGGCAAACCATTTGCGCAATAAGGGGCGGATCTTGGGGTCGGCTGGCACTGATCCAGACGTGGAGGAGATTTGAGGGAGCATCATGCGGGACTGGTCTCAGGTGTGGTTTTCGGCCTTGTCTTGGTGACGGCGATGCTGCCGGTGGCGGCGAGCGATCTGGCGGCGCCAGGCACGACGGAGACGCGGTCAACGGACGAGGTTGTGGCTCTGACGGAGCTCCGCGCTAACCTCACCGAGCTGGTGGACCATCCGGCGCGGCGTAATGAGAGTTGGAGCATCCTGGCCGTTTCGCTGGATCGGGGCGACACGCTCTTTGCCCGGGCACCAGATCATGCGTTGGCGCCGGCTTCGAACATCAAGTTGTTCACGACGGCGGCGGCTCTGGAATATCTGGGAGTGAGCCATCGTTTCGGTACGTACCTGCTGGCGGACGGTCCGATCCGGGGCGGCGTGCTGGAGGGCAACCTGTACCTGTACGGCACCGGTGATCCCACGCTGGGTACCCGGTTCGCGTCGATGCCTGCGCCGGCGCTGAGGGCGCTGGCGGACACGCTGGAGCTGCTGGGCATCCATCGGGTGGTGGGCGATGTGGTTGGTGACGGCTCTTACTTCTCCGGACCGTCTGCGGGCTACGGCTGGCAGCCGGCTTACATGAACGCGTGGTACGCCACGCCCTCGGGGGCCCTGTCGGTCCACGAGAACCTGGTCCAGGTCCAGGTCGAGCCAGGTGTAGCCGGTGGACCGCCCGAGTTGGAGTTCATCCCTGGCGGTGCGGGCGTGGCGGTGCTTAACGAAGCGGTCACCGGCGGCAGCGGTCGCGTGCGCGTGGTGCGCTCGTCGTACGAGGGACCGATCTACATCAGCGGGGCTGTGACGGGATCGGTCACGCACGCGGTCCCGGTAGGGGATCCAGCCATGTACACGGCGGCCCTCTTCCGCGACATCCTGGAGGAGCGGGATATCGTGGTGCACGGGGTGGCCCGGACGATCATGGACAAGAACGAGTCACCGGTGACGGGTCCACAGGCCTTCGCCCCCCTACTGGAGCCTGATAGCCAGCTCCGGGTCCTGGCCGAGCACAGGTCCCGACCACTACAGGAGATCCTGGAAGTGATCAACCAGCGGAGCCACAACTTCTACACGGAGCAGGTGCTGCGGGCCACCGGCCGGGCGGCGGTCGGGGTGGGGAGCGCCGCTGCCGGGGGGCACGCCGTGCGCCAGGTACTGGCCCGGGCGGGCGTGGACACGACACAGGTCTTCATCGCCGACGGCTCGGGACTCTCTCCCTACAACCAGGCCAGCGCCGCCGACTTCGTCGCACTACTGACCTACGTGGCAGCTTCGCCCTACGCCGAAGATTTCATCGCCTCGCTGCCCGTGGCGGGGGAGGTCAGGCGCTTCCGCCGGATGCGGGGTACTCCCGCCGAGGGGAACCTGCACGCCAAGACCGGGACCATCACGCGGGTGTCCTCCCTGTCGGGCTACGTGACCGCCGCCAACGGGGAGCGGATTGCCTTCTCCATCATCGGGAACAACCTGGGCTCGGTGGCGCAGGGCAAGCACATCGAGAACGTGATCGGTGCCCAGCTCGCATCGTTCGACCGGGCGGCGGTGTTCACGGACTAGCGAAAGTTGTATGACGGAATACCTGGTCCCGGCGCGGCCCAGCGCGGCGACGCCTGCCGTCAGTCCGCCACCTGGAGGTCCTCCGAGCCGATGACGATGCCGAACCGGGGCAGCACCCGCCGGTGGAGCCAGAGGATGGCCACCGAAGCAGCCAGTGCGCTGCCGAACACCACCAGGGTCCCGCCCAGGCTGTGCATGGTGTCGGGCGCGAAGATCAGAGTCAGCCCGAGAGCCAGCATGATCATCCCGCCGAAGAGCTTGAGGATGCGGCCATGCTTTTCTTCGAAAGTACTCCGCTTCATGGTGACCACCACCGAGCCGAAGATCACCAGCTCGATGAGCAGGTAGACCGAGATATAGAGGGCCAGCAGCGCCCCGAAGTACGATAGTGGGATCCCGTGGGTGGCGATGATTCCTGTCCACACCATGGGGAACCCGGCGGTGCAGGGCAGCTCCACCAGCGTGATCCCCAGCGCCAGTACCACGGTCCCGATCAGCAGCGCGGGCAGCGAGCGGCCCGGGTGCATGAGGTTCCGCGCCCGTTCGAAGAGCTTGGGCTTGTGCTTGTCGCTGATGGTAAACGACACGCCCTTCTGGAACCAGAAATAGTCCTTGATGTTGACCAGTGCGAAGATGAGGGCCATCCCCGCCACCGCGAAGGTGATCCAGGACAGGTAGGCCAGGTAGCGCAGGGTCCCGAACATGCCGACTATGAACAGGCCATAGGCCGACGCGGTGACCAGGAGGAACAGCCCGCCCACCAGCAGCACCTTCCGCCTGGAGCCCGAGTAGAGCACGATCCCCAGCAGGAAGGTCAGCACCCAGAGCGAGCAGGGATTGAACCCGTCGACGAAGGCGATGAGACCCGTCAGCGCGGGCAGCGACATGCCCGCCGCATCCACCTCACCGATGAAGGGCAGGGAGATGGTGGTGGGCGTGGCGGTCCTGATCTGCAGCCCCGGCGCCGCCGACTCCTCCTCCCGGTCGTCGTCCCGGGCAGGTTGGTCGGCCCCAGGCTCCTCGGGCGACCTCGTCTCCGCGTCCCGGGCTGGTGGTGCCGGCGCTGGCGCTGCCTCGTCCCCGCCCACCCGCTGTGCCTGAGGCGGTAGCCCCATGTCTGCCAGGAGGTCCTCGATCTGGCGACCGGTGGTGGCCGGTCCTCCAAAGCCCACCAGGAAGACCTGGCCACCCACGACCCAGGCCGGCAATCCCGGGTTCGGGACGCCGACGTTCCGGCCGATGTCCCGCAGGTCCGATGACGCGGCCCTGTCCTCGGTCAGCTCCCGCACCCACACCTTGAGGCCCGGCTTCCGTTGCTGGAGGTCTTCGAGATAGACCTTGGCGTCGGCGCAGTAGGGGCAGGTTATGTGGGTGAAGATGATGATGTCGGGCACCCGTTCGTCGGCTTCCTGAGCCGTCGCCTGGGCATGGGTCTGGGTGGCCCCGAGCCCGGCGATGAGCAGGGGCAGAGCGACGGCCGTCAAGAAACGGCGGACGAGCCAGCGCCGGGATGCTGTCCTCTTCCTCATCAACAAATCCTATCCTGTCCGAGCTTCCTGGATCGCGAATCTGGGGGAGATATACCTACATACGCTGGTCGACTCAATCAGGCAATCTCTGTAATCGAGTTCGCCACGCGGTGGTAACCCGCTCACAGGAGGAGCTGGAACTGGAGTCGTAGCTCCCGCTCCCGGGACCCAACCGCCGGTGCCTGATCGAGCGGAAATCATACTAGCCGTCCGCCCCACCCGTTGCGCAATAGCTGGCTGGGACGATACGGTTTGTCCACGCGATGACCTGGCCGACCCTCACCGACCATCACCATGTTCGCTCCTGGTTCCGACCCCGGCCCTGGCCCCGGAAAGTCGCTCAGCAGGGAGATGGCGCTCAGCGGCGCCATCCTGCTGGGGCTGGGCTCCATGCTGGGCACCGGCGTCTTCGTGAGCATCGGCATAGCCGCCGGCGTGGCGGGGCCATCACTCATGGTGGCGACTGCGCTGGCCGCGGTGGTGGCTTTGGCCAATGGCCTGTCCAGCGCCCAGCTGGCGGCGGCCCATCCGGTGAGCGGAGGCACATACGAGTACGGCTACCGCTGGCTCACCCCTGCCCTGGGCTTCTCCGCCGGCTGGCTCTTCGTCCTGGCCAAGAGCGCCTCCGCGGCCACGGCGGCGCTGGGGCTGGCCGGCTACCTGTTGAACCTCTGGGGACCGGTGCACCGCGGGCTCCAGACGGCGCTGGCCGTGGGGGCCACGCTCCTGATCACCGCGCTGGTGGCCGGTGGGATCCGGCGCTCGAACCGGACCAACGCAATCGTGGTGAGCATCACGGTCCTGGTCCTCATGCTGCTGGTTGCCACCTCGGCGCCGCTGGTGGTGCCGGCCGAGCTGGACCACTTCAGGCCCCTGGTGCCGGGTATGGCGGGCGACGGCGGTTGGTCGGCACTGCTCCACGGCGCGGCGCTCATGTTCGTGGCCTACACGGGCTACGGCAGGATCGCGACGCTGGGCGAGGAGGTGCGGGAGCCGGAGCGGACCATACCCCGGGCCATCATCGCGACCATGGCGATGGTGGCCGCGCTGTACCTGGGCGTGGCCTTCGCCGGGATCGGCGTCCTGGGGGCCGAGGGCTTCGGCCTCGCCGCTGAGGAAACGGCCGCGCCACTGGGGGTGGTGGCAGATCGGATCGGGCTACCGGTCCTACCCCAACTCGTGGCCGTCGCCGCCATCACCGCTATGGTCGGCGTCCTGCTCAACCTGCTCCTGGGCCTGTCCCGCGTGCTCCTGGCCATGGCCCGGAGAGGCGACGCCCCTGCCATCTTCCGGCGAGTGGACGAGCGGCGCAGCAGCCCTGTGGCTTCGGTCTGGGGCTGCGGCATCATCGTGGCGGGGCTGGCCCTGCTCGGGGACGTGCGCGTCACCTGGTCCTTCAGCGCTTTCACCGTGCTCATCTACTACGCCATCACGAACCTGGCCGCTCTGCGACTGCCCGCCGGTGAGCGCCGCTACCCTCGCTGGATCGCCGCCGCCGGACTGGCGGCCTGCCTGGGCCTGGCCTTCTTCGTGGATCTGGTGGTTCTGCTCAGCGGCCTGGGGCTGCTGGTCCTGGGGCTGTTGGTACGCGCTTACCGGTCCACGCGGTCCTCGGGGTCCTCGTAGAAGAAGTCTATGCTGTCCAGCGGCATGATCACCGCTGACAGCAGGTTCATCAGGTGGGCGGCGACGCGCTTCAGGTAGCGGTGGGCAAGTGCTCTGGCCACCGCCTGGGCCCCCGGGTCCTCCGCCCGGACCAGTTCGGTGACGGCGTCGTCGAAGACGTCCAGCAGCTGCCCGCCGCGGGTCAGCATGCCACGGGCACTGGCCTCGTCGCGGCGTCGGAACACGTCCCCCGCCTCTTCTATGAACTGGGACACCTCGCTGGCCAGCTGGCGCCACTGCTCGACGTCGGGGACCCGGGAGAAGTCTGCACCGTCGATGGCCAGGTCCAGGAGGTTCTTGGCGTAGTCGCCTACGCGCTCAATGTCCTTGACGATGGACATGTAGAGCAGGATGGCGGGCGTGTGAATGCCGCCGAACACGCTGGCGTGGACCGCGAGCTCGCGACGGACCTCCCGCTCCAGGAGGTTCACCTTGTGATCGGTGGAGCGGAGCTCGTCGTTCACGCTGTCGGCGTCCACTTCGCCCATCAGGGCCGACATCGCCAGGTCGAATTCCTTGCGGCAGTGGCCGATCATGGTCTGGACCTTCGTCTCGACCCGATCGAGCCGCTCCCGGTCCTGGCTGCGCAGAAATCGTAGTACCATCGTAGGACTCCTACCGGATCAGGAACACGCCCAGCAACGGGAGCACGATGAACAGTCCCAGCCCATAGACGAGGACCACGAGACGTCGCCGTGTGGCGACGTCAGCGATCTTCTCCGCCAGGTGGACGGGGATCATGCGCACTTGCCGGACAGGGAAGATTATCGCCATCGCCGATAGGTTGAAAAGGGTGTGGACCAGGGCGATGGTCAGGCCTTCAGGTCGGAGGACCGCCAGCGACGCCAGAAGCGCGGTTATGGTGGTCCCCACGTTGGCGCCCACCGTGATGGGATAGGCGCTGGGAAGCGTGAGGATCCCGGCAGCCACCAGCGGCACCAGGATGGATGTGGTGATGGTGGACGACTGGACTGCCACGGTGAGACCGACCCCGAGCAGGATGCCCATGGCGCCGCCACCACGACCGATAAGCCGGTTCATGGCCCGTTCCACGCCACCCGCTATCAGCTGGCGCATGTTGCGGGTTATGAAGGCCAGGGCGATGAAGATGAGGATCAGCCCCACAGCCAGGAACACCAAGCTCGTGGCCGGACCGGGCTCGACCAGGCCCTCCGCCCAGCTCACGGGCATCCGCACCGCCACCCGGATCGGGCTGCGGCCTGGTTGGGCCGGGTCGAACTCGGCTCCGCGCAAGAGGTCCGTGAGCCACCCTGCGGCGGTGCTGAGGTAGCCCGTCACCAGCTCCAGGGGCAGGATGACGGCCACGGCCATGATGTTGAAGAAGTCGTGGACAGTTGCCGCGGAGAAGGCGCGTCGGAACTCGTTCGCCCGGCGGATGCTGCCCAGAGAGGCCAGGGTGTTGGTGACAGTGGTGCCTATGTTGGCACCCATGATCATGGGCACCGCGAGGGTCAGGGGCAGCGTGCCCGCCCCCACCATGCCCACTATCGTGGCCGTGGATACCGACGACGACTGGACCAGGACCGTGGCCAGGAGCCCGGCGCAAAGACCCGAGATGGGGTGCGATACGGATCGGAGCAGCGTCGCCTGGAAACCCTCACCCGTGGCAGCGATGCCCGCCTCGAGGAAGGCGATGCCCACCAGGAAGAGGTACAGCAGGCAGACTACGAGGATGGCGCGCAGCGGCGCCGGGACCAGCCTCCCATCGTAGTCCGCCGGGAGGTGGGGTTCAGCCGCCACGAGATCGAGTCGCGCGTTTCATCGCGTGAGTTCCGGGTCACACCGTCTCCGCACGACGCGGAGAGCCGCGCAACGATAGGGGACTGCCGGTTCACGGGCAAGGTCGGTCGACGGTCGGGACCAGGTACCCGTTTTCGGCGGCAGCGGTGCCAGCGGGAACACGGGATACCTGGGCCCACAGCCGCAGCCTACAGCCGATCTGCGGAGAACGGGCGCCAGTCCGTGGGCGAAGCGCCCTCGGTGATCAGCTCGGCCACTACCCTGCCGGCGAGCGGCGCGAGCAGGATCCCGTTACGGCCGTAGCCTGTGGCGTAGTGCAGCCCCTTCACCTCCGGGTCCGGCCCGATGACGGGCAGGCCGTCGGTGGAGATGGGCCGCAGGTCGGCCCATCGCTCCACCGCTTCCGCGGTGGCAAGCGCCGGCAGCAGCTCCGTCGCCGAGCGGTGGACGGTCTTCATCCCTTCTTCTGACAGGGACCGGTCGAATCCCACGTAGTCCATGGTGCTCCCGGCCAGCATGCTCCCGTCGTCCCGCGGCACGATGTAGCGGCCGGCATGGCTGGCCAGGACGCGCTGTAGCGGTGCCTCGCCGGGTGGGAACCGGAGGAGGTGCCCCCGTACCGGCTTGACGGGGAGTGACCGCGGCAGCCCCTTGATGCCGTCGCTCCACGCGCCGGCGGCCACCACGACCACGTCGGCGTCGAGACTCCGCCCGTCAGCCAGACGCACTCCGCTGACGCGGCCTGCCGACCTCATGATCTCCACCACCTGGCGGCCGGTGATCAGGCGGACGTCCGTGGCCGTCAGCGCCTCGGGAAGCACCTCCGCCAGTGCCTGGCTGTCCACCAGCCCCTCCCGCGGGAGCCAGACGAAGGAGTCGACTCCCTGGTTGATGCCGGACTGTAGCCCGTCAGCCTCCTCAGGGCTCACGATCTCCGACGGCTGCCCCGCCTCCTCCTGCCAGCGCACCGCGTCTCGCGCCGCCTCCGTCTCCTCCGCCGATACATTGGCCACCAGCATGCCGGGCCAGCGCACGGGAAGACTGTGCCCCGACAGCGCCTCGAGGCGGGCAGCGAAGTCGGGGAAGTGATCCCGGCTCTGGACCAGCAGGTCGAACAGCGGAGACCGCCCCGGCGACTCGTACTGGGGGGCCAGCATCCCCGCTGACGCGCCCGTGGCCGCCGCTCCCGGTCGCTCCGCATCCACGACGTTGACGGCGACACCGCGCTCGACGAGCTCCAAAGCCACCGCCGCGCCAGCTATGCCGCCCCCTATCACGACGACCTCGGTCATGGCGCTCCTCCTCCCGCACCCTGGACCCATGGCGCCGGACATGTGGTGGATATACGGACTACCCTCATGGTGATTCTCCTATTTCGTCTCCGGCCTCAGGCTGGTAATCTTATTGCCTTGTGTCTGGGAGTGCTCGCAGGCGCGCGCTCGCGGTGCTCGCGCTGGCGTGCCCGATCAATCTAGGAATACTAAACGTCAGTGCCGAAGCCATGACCGAACCCAACCTCCTGGTGATAAGCGCTTCTGCCTTCGTCGCGGTTCTGCTGCTGCTGTCGTTGCTGGCAGGCATCATACGCCTGCTCACCACGATCTTCCCAGCGGACGAAGGTACCGACGCTGCCCTGTTCGCCGCCATCGCGGCGGCGGCGGGGCGGGCCTATCCCGGGACGACGGCAACCAGGATCGAGGAGAAGCGATGATCTTCACAGAGAGTGCCAGGCGAATCCGGGTGATGTTCACGCCCTTCCGGGACGGGCTCCAGAGTACGTTCGGCGGCAAGGTCCGTCTCGAGGATTTCCTCCCCGCCATGGAGGCGTCGGCGAAGCTCGGGATCCGTCATTTCGAGTTCGGCGGTGGTGCGCTGTTCCAGGCGCCCCTCTTCTACCTGGGCCAGAACCCATTCGAGAACATGCGCCGGATGCGTGCGGCGGTGGGTCCGGACGTGGACCTTCAGATCCTGACGCGGTCGGTGTCGGGCGTGACGTTGACGACGCAGTCGCCGGAGGCGCTCGCCCTCCAGGGTCGGCTGATGGCGGCCGCCGGCACCACCTGGGATCGGAACTTCGACTACATGAACGACGTCCGGAACCTGGTGAAGACGGGCAAGCCCATCGTGGACGCGGGCATGCACCACCAGGCGGTCATCGCCCTCATGGGACTGCCGTTCGAGTCGGACGAGGTCCACACGCCGGAGTTCTACATCGACATCGGGCGGCAGATCCTGGACAGCGGGATGCACGTCGACAGCATCTGCCTGAAGGACGCCAGCGGCACCACGGACCCGGTCACCATCTACCAGACCGCCGTGGGCCTGAAGAAGATCATGCCGCCCGAGCTGCCGCTGTGGATGCACACCCATGACACCGCCTCCACGGGCGTGGCCTGTTACCTGGCTGCGATCCATGGCGGTGCTGACGGTGTGGACCTGGCGGTCCGGCCCCTTGCCAGCGGCACCTCCCAGCCCGACGCCCGGTCGCTGGTCCACTCTCTGAAGGGTACCGGCTACCAGCTCGACATGGACGTGGACGGGCTGCCGGAGATCGAGTCAATGCTCGAGGAGCTCCTGTCCGACTACGCGTTCGACCCCACCACAACCACACCTGACCCGCGGGTCCTGGGCTTCCCCATGCCCGGCGGCGCCATCGGTCCCAACGTCCACATGATGAAGAAGGCGGGGATCCTGGACCGGTACAGCAAGGTGCTGGCGGAGTTCCCGGTGGTGGTGGAGTCGGCGGGCGCCTGGACGAGCGTGACGCCCGGGAGCCAGCAGTACTGGCTACAGGCGTTCAACAACGTCCTGTACGGCCGGTGGGAGAAGATAGATGCGGGTTACGGCAAGGCCGTGCTCGGCTATTTCGGCAAGACGCCGCTCCCGCCGGACCCGAAGGTGGTGGAGATAGCCTCGGAGCAGCTCGACCTCCCCGTTTTCGAGGGCGATCCGCTGGAGGCGGCGCCCAACAACATCCCGGCGGCCAGACAGGCGCTGGAGGAGCGGGGCCTGGAGGTGACGGACGAGAACATATTTCTGGTCCTGGCCTCGATGGTGCCGGGCAAGAACCTGGACATCAACGAAGGCATCCGGCTCCTGACGGGACGGTCCAAGATCGACATCCCGTTGAAGACGAAGGAGGAGGAGAAGAAGGCGCCCGCTCCCGCGCCCGCGCCTCAGCCGGAACCCGCTGCTCCAGCAGCGCCGGCGGGCCCGATCACCACGCGCTGCGTGGTGGAGGAGGGCGGCAAGCTGCGGACCTTTACAGTGACCCTCGAGCCCTTGGGCGGCGCGTCTGGCGACGGCGGCGTCGGTGTCGCGGCGCAGGCACCGGCGGCATCACAGGCCCCGGCAGCGGCTCCGGCTGCCGCTCCGGCGGCGGGCGCAGCGGCGGCTCCGGTGGGCGGCGGCGGCACCGACGTCTTCTCCACTTTCGCCGGCTCCGTCGAGGTGGTGGACGTGCGGGTGTCCACGGGTGACCGCGTGGAACAGGGCAGTGTGCTGGCCGTGGTCGAGGCCATGAAGGCTAGCCACGACATCAGATCTCCGCAGGCGGGCACGGTGACGGCCATCCACGTCCGGCCGGGCGACGAGATCGACAGCTCCGCGCCCATCGTCACCATCGCCTGAGCGGGCCATGGAAATCTTCGTCGAGCTGTTCCAGCAATCGGGACTGGCGAACCTGACCTTCGGGAACATCGCCATGTTCGTGGTGGCCGGAGTGCTGATCTTCCTGGCCATCACCAAGGGCTACGAGCCCCTGCTGCTGATCCCCATCGGCTTCGGCGCCATCATGGCCAACCTGCCGCTGGCGGAGATGGGCTCGTACGCCGATGGGATCATGGCGGTGATCTACGATGCCGGGATCCGGACCGAGCTCCTGCCGCCCCTGATCTTCCTGGGCGTGGGCGTGCTCACCGACTTCAGGCCGCTGCTGGCCCGCCCGCTCACGTTCATGCTGGGCGCGGCGGCCCAGGTGGGGATCTTCGCCGCGGCGCTGGCCGCCTTCTACCTGCTGGGCTTCACGGCCCAGGAGGCGGCGTCCATCGGCATCATCGGCGGCGCCGACGGCCCCACGTCCATCTTCATCACCATCCAGCTGGCGCCGCACCTGCTGGGCGCGGTGGCGGTGGCGGCCTACAGCTACATGGCGCTGGTGCCCATCATCCAGCCGCCCATCATCCGGCTGCTCACCACGAAGAAGGAGCGGGAGATCGACATGCCCCAGGCGAGGCCGGTGTCGAAGACCACCGTCGTCCTCTTCCCGCTCATCACGGGCCTGGTCGCTTCGCTCGCCATCCTCACCAGCGCGCCGCTGATCGGGCTACTCATGTTCGGCAACCTGATCAGGGAGTCGGGCGTGACGGAGCGGCTCAAGAAGACGGCTGGCGGGCCCATGATCGATATCGTGACCATCCTGCTGGGCCTGGTGGTGGGCGGGACCATGGGTGCCGAGCACTTCCTGACCTACCAGACCATCATGATCCTGGCACTGGGCGCGGTGGCGTTCTCGTTCAGCACTGCGGGCGGCGTGATCTTCGCCAAGGCCATCAACCTGTTCCTGCGGGACGGCCGGCGTATCAACCCCTGCATCGGCGCCGCTGGTGTGTCGGCAGTGCCCATGTCCGCCCGGGTGGTCCAGCAATTCGTATCGGAGCAGACGGAGGGCCGGGTCAACCCCCTGATGCCCGCCATGGGGCCCAACGTGGCAGGCGTGGTCGGCTCCGCGGTGACGGCGGGCGTGTTCCTTGCCCTCCTGGCGTGATTGGAACCGGGCGGCCAGCGGGTCGCCCGGTTCGCTGACCCCGGAAGCCGGCGCCCATGTGATGATGTAAGGCTAAGCCCGTGAACCAGCCCGCCCTCACGATAGACATCCTCCTGACCCTGGGCGTGGCGCTGGGCGCCCTGGCCCTCTTCGTCTGGAACCGGCTCCGGATGGACGTGGTGGGCCTCATCGTGATGGCTAGCCTGATGCTCCTGGGGCTGGTCACACCGCAGGAGGGGATCAGCGGGTTCGCCAACGAGGCCACGGTCACAGTGGCCGCCATGTTCATCCTCTCGGCGGGACTGCTCCGCACCGGCGCCATCGACGTGCTGGGCCGATGGGTGGCGCGGCTGGCGGGGAAGAGCGAGGTGCGACTGCTCGTGGTCGCCTGCCTGCTGGTGGTCCCCATGAGCGCCTTCATCAACAACACACCGGTGGTGGTGGTGATGATCCCGCTGATGCTGGGGCTCACGCGCGACCTGGGGATGTCTCCGTCCCGCTTCTTCATGCCCATCTCCTTCGCGAGCCAGATGGGCGGCACGCTGACCCTCATCGGGACCAGCACCAACCTGCTGGTGGCTGGCCTGGTCCTGGAGCTGGGCCTGGACCGGATCCGCCTCTTCGACATCACCGCCCCGGCCATGGCGCTCACCGTGGTGGGGCTTCTCTACCTCTTCACCGTGGGCCGCTGGCTGACGCCCGTGCGGGAATCGGCGGCAGACGTGCTGGACCGGTACGAGATACGGGAGTACCTGTCCGTGCTGATCGTCGAGGACGACTCGTCCATCGCCGGGCAGACGCTCCGTGAGTCCCGGTTCGGCGAGATCCACGGGCTCGAGGTGGTGGGGATCGAGCGCCAGGGCCAGCGGATCCCCATGCCCGGCGCCGAGACGGTTGTGGAGCCGGGCGACGCACTGATCGTACACGGCAAGCTCCCCGACCTGGCACGCATCGAGGAGGTGGACCATCTACGTTTTGCCGGCTCCGCCGCGGGACTGGAGAGCACAGACGACGAGGAGGGCGCCGAAAAAGCCCCGTCACCGCTGGCGGAGCTCATCGTGCCCCCCAGGTCGCCAGTGGTGGGACGGACGCTGCGGCAGTTGGCCTTCCGTGGCCGCTACGGCGTGCCCGTCCTGGCCATCCAGCGCCACGGCGTGGC
>SLCC01000057.1 GCA_007126035.1 Gemmatimonadota bacterium | reverse complement strand
GCCCCGCCGCATCCGCGCTGGCTACGTTGCTCAGCACTGCGGAATAGCGCTGCTATTCCTCGGCTTCGCGCCTTGCCAGCGCGGCGCTTCGACGCTCTCGGTGCTCGTCAGAACCATCGTGGCGGGACGACTAGTGGATCGAGACCAACTCGAGGTCGAAGTTGAGGGCCTCGCCAGCCAGCGGGTGGTTCAGGTCGAGCTGGACCGCCTGGTCTTCCACCTTGGTGACCCTGGCCACGTGCTGCTGGCCCGGCGCCACCTGGACCTGGATCTGCTGGCCGACGGTGGGCTCCATCTCCGGCGGGAACTGATCGGGCGCCACGTCGATGATCAGGTTCTCCTGAGTCTCCCCGTAGGCCTCTTCCGGCGCGAGGCGTACCTCTCGACTCTCGCCCACCCCCAGGCCCTCGACTGCGCGATCGAAGCCGGGTATGACCTGGCCCGCCCCGACTTGGAACTCGATGGGATCCCTGTCCCGGGAGCTGTCGAAGACCTCGCCGCTGTCGAGCTTGCCGGTGTAGTGTACGGCTACGGTGTCACCCTGTGTCGCTTTCTGTGCCACATCTCCTCCAGTGTGGTGTGCTGGTCCGTGGGACGGTTGCAGGAATGGGGCCTACACGCGGCTCATCCAGTGGTTCCGGGCACTGGAACTCCTGGACCTGATGGGATCAAACGTTCTCGACCAGCCTCAGACCCATGGGGGCCAGGGCCGTGAGGAACGACCGCGGCTCCACCAGCTGGGCCGGAGCGATGGCGCCACGGGGAACGCCCGGCTCGAGGGTGCGGCGGGCGCCCATCACCGCCACGGCGGCGGTGAGCGCGTAGGGATCACGTCCCCGCAGCTCGACAGCCCGTCGTATGCCTGTCTGGTCCTGGGCCTCGACGCGGATGGTGAACCTGCTAGCCTCCCGCTGGGCGGGCTCAGGGTCTGGCCGGCGGGTGGCAATAGCCCGCAGCACCGGCCTCAGCAGCGTGGCAGTGAACGGCAGGATCGGCGCGATGAGAGGCGCCAGGGTAGCGATGGCTCTGCCCACCACGGCCCAGCCGTGCACCGAATCCACCGACAGGTGGCGTGGCAGGGTCAATACCTCGCCCGACGTGAACAGCACCGCCTGGAACGGCTCGCCGGATGAGATGCGGACGGTGCGTCGCGCCGCGCCCTGGGCTCGAAGGCGGAGCTCCCCTTGGTCGAGGATCCATCCCCGGCGGCCGATGATGCGCACCGCGGTCCTGCGCGTTCCCCGGGAGCTGACGGAGCCCTGCCAGGCGTAGATCACGTCCACGCTCCTTAGGGGGCGGGTTAGCTCCTGTGCCGCCAGTGCCGCGGCAAGGTCGCCCAGGGCATACTCGAAGGCCATGCCCGGCACCAGTGTGATACCCCGTTCCCTGGCGGGGTCGTGGAACTGGGTGTAGACATCGTGCATGAAGACCTGCTCGCCGGTGGTGTCCAGGTAGTGAGCGCCGGCGTTGACGCAAGCCTCCACCACGGGTGTACCCAGTCGGACGAACGGTCCGGCGCAGTTGATGACCACGTCACCGTCGATGAGCAAGGAGGCCAGGCTCTCGCGGTCGGTGACGTCCACCACCCTGGGTGTAGCCAGCTTGCCCAGCTCCGCGGCCAACTCTTCCAGCTTGTCGGGTTTCCGGGCCGCCACGACGAACGGTCGTCTTGAGTCCCGGGCTTGCCGGGCCACCAGGCGACCAGTGTAGCCGGTGGCGCCGATCACCACGAGAGAGGGAACGGTCCGCGTCATATCGCTCCGGATCTACGCAAAAAAGCGGCCGCCCCGGCGGGCGGCCGCACGGTGGTGCGTGGTCCCGATCAGCGTCAGTGGCCGAATCGGACCACGTTCCGGACCACAATCTTCGCCGCAAGGGTCGTCAAGCACGGGAGTGGGTGATCCGGATTTCTCTCTCCCGGAGGTGGGCAAGGACGAAATCCAGGACGCCGTCGGCGGCGGCCAGGGTCTCGGGCGGTGCGATGCCTGGTTCGTTGACCCGGCCGTCGAGGACCAGGCGGGCCAGGGCGGCGGCGGTGTAACCGGTGGTCCGGGCCATGGACGAGATACCGTTGTCCGGGTCGTAGCGGTCCAGCAGGTGATAGCTGTGGATGACCGGGCCCCGCTCGTCCATCCCCGTCACCATGACGCGCATCACCGTCAGGTCCGGCTCCCCTGGCTCGTAGAGCCAGGCATCGAACAGGAGCGCGCTGGTCAGATCGAGGGGGGCGACCCTCTGCCCGGTTACTTCCCGGGGCTCCGGGTCGAGGAAGCCACTCTCCCGGAGGACGCGGATCCTGTCGGCGTGGCCCGGCCAGCGCACCGTCTTCTCGATCAGGTCCGGTGCTTTGCTGGTTCGGAGGATGGTCCGCAGGCCGTCCGTCAGGAACGCCTCCACGCGGCCCGCGCCGTCCAGCTCCAGCTCCTCCGTCTCCGCCAGTGCCGGGAGGATCACGTCCTGCCCGTCACGGCGGAAGCGGGCGGGGCGGATGTACTCGGCGATGACGTCGATGGGTGAGAACGGCGCCTTGTACTCCCATGGCGGGGTCGGCTCCGCCGGGATGCCGCCCACCAGGCACTCGAAGCGGCGCGTCTCCTCGAGTCGGGCCTCGTGGTGGCCCAGGATGAGGTTGCTGAGCCCGGGAGCCACCCCGGCGTCGACAATGGCCGGGACACCATGGTCCCGAGCCAGCTCGTGGAGCTGGAACGGGTCCTCCTCGAAGAAGGAGATGTCCACGGTCGGGACCCGGGCAGTGATCAACGCCCGCAGTGTCCGGAAGCCCATGGGGCCAGGCACCGCGCCCACGGCCAGGTCCTGGCGTTGGGCAAGCTCGGCCACGGTGGCCGGGTCCGAGACGTCGGCACGAACGGTCCGGATCGCCGAGCCTTCCCGCGACTCCGAAACGGCGTCGAGGGCGTTCTGTCTCGAGTCCACGGCAGTGAGCTCCACACCTGGCTCTGCCGCCAAATCCCGGGCGACAGCGGCGCCGACCCGGCCGGCGCCCAGCACTATGACACGAGGCATCATTCCTCGGGGTCGGAGGGTTCGAAGCGCTGAGGGAATATGGCGCCCGGCGTCGCGCCTGGCCATTGTCTCACCGGCTCCGGCTCGGGCGGGGCTGCCGCTCGGGCGCCATTACGGCGCGGTGCCCTGGGGGGTGCTCCGGCGCGGAACCTCCAGCGCCCGGTAGTGTCCCGAATCAGGAACGGTAATATGGAGTAGAGCATGCACGAGTTGCCCGCGACCAAGGGCATCCTGGACGTGGCGTTGGAGGCTGCGGCCCGGGCGGGGAGCCCCCCTATCCTGGCCATAGACATCGTTGTAGGGGAACTTACCAGTATCGTAGACGACTCGGTACAGTTCTATTTCGACATGCTCAGCCGTGACACGCTCGCGGCGGGCGCGCGACTCCGGTTCCGGCGCGAGCCGGCGCTGGGTCGGTGCGACGAGTGCCGCCACGCCTTCGAGGTGAGGCCGCCGCTGACGCGAAGCTGTCCGGGCTGCGGCGCGCTGGGTCTGTCGGTGACTGGCGGCCAGGAATTCTACGTGGAAAGCATCGAGGTGGCTGATGAAGGTGCCCGTGGTAACGGAGATCCTGAAGGCGAACGACCAGGTAGCGACTGAGAACCGGGAGCTGTTCCGTGGCGCTGGCGTGGGCGTGGTGAACGTCATGGCGTCACCGGGCGCCGGCAAGACGTCGCTGATACTGGGCACATTGGCCCGTCTCAGCGACGGGATCGAGCCGGCGGTCATAGAAGGCGACATCGCCAGCAGCATCGACGCTGACCGGATCGCCGAGGAGGGCGTGCCGGTGGTGCAGATCAACACGGGCGGCAACTGTCACCTGGACGCGCCCATGGTGCGGGCGGCCATGTCGCACCTGGATCTCACCGAGGTGAACCTCCTGTTCATCGAGAACGTGGGCAACCTGATCTGCCCGTCCAACTACCGGCTGGGGGAGGACCTGAAGCTGGTGATCGGGAGCGTGCCCGAGGGCCACGACAAGCCGTTCAAGTATCCCGGCATATTCGCCGGCGCCGACGTGGTGGTGCTGAACAAGGATGACCTGGCGGACGTCTTCGAGTTCGATCACGCGGAGTACGAGCGGGGGATCCGGATGGTGAACCCGGATGTGGAGATCTTCCGGACGTCCTGCCGGACCGGGGCCGGGCTGGACTCGTGGACCGCGTGGCTCGAGAAGCGCCTGGCGGCGCTGGGCACTGGCGTCGGCGCGGCTTGACCGACCAGGGGCCGTGAGGACTGCCGCCGCCGAGCGTCGTCTCCGACTGGAGGTCTCCGGCGCCGTGCAGGGCGTCGGGTTCCGGCCGTTCCTCTACCGGATCGCCACTGAGCAGGCGCTTCAGGGCTGGATCCGGAACGATACCCGGGGCGTCACCCTGGAGCTGGAGGGTGCGGGGCCCGCACTGGACCGTTTCCTGGAGCGGGTTCGGACCTCGCCGCCGCCGCGGGCGGTGGTCGACGAGGTGCGGGAGGAGTGGCTGCCGGCAATCGGGCTGAGCGGGCTCTCCATAGTGGCCAGCGACCCGCGTGGCGAGCGGCTGGCGTCGGTGCTTCCGGACCTGGCCACCTGCCAGGCCTGCCTCGTGGACATCGGCGCGGGCCCCGAGGGCGAGGCCGGTGCAGATCGGCGGCTGGGCTATCCCTTCACCAACTGCACGGATTGCGGCCCGCGGTTCAGCATCATCAGGGCGCTGCCCTACGACCGCCCGAACACCACCATGGCCCGGTTCGAGCTCTGCGCCGAGTGCCGGGCCGAGTACGAAAACCCCCTGGACCGGCGCTTCCACGCCCAACCCACCGCCTGCCCCCGGTGCGGGCCCCAGCTCATGGCGGTAGCGGCCGGCGACCCGAGCCGGGAGGCGGCCCGGGCCGGTCAGGCGCTGGAGCTGGCGGCGGCGGCCATACTAAACGGGCAGGTGGTGGCGGTGAAGGGGCTGGGCGGGTTCCACCTGGTGGTGGATGCCACCAACGACCGGGCGGTGGCGCGCCTGCGTGAGCGGAAGCGCCGGCCGACACGCCCACTGGCGGTGATGGTGACGGGACTCGAGATGGCGGAGCAGCTGTGCCACTTTCCCCCGGCCGCGGCCCCGCTCCTGTCGGCGCCGGAAGCGCCCATAGTCCTGCTCCCGCGGCGAGCGGGCACAGGGGTCTCCGACTCGGTGGCGCCCGGTAACCCGTACCTGGGGCTCATGCTGCCCTACACGCCGCTGCACCATCTCGTGATGGCCAGGGTGGGCCGGCCCGTGGTGGCGACCAGCGGGAACCTGAGCGACGAATCCATCTGTATCGGCAACGAGGAGGCGCTGGAGCGGCTGGGCGACATAGCCGACCTGTTCCTGCTCCACGACCGCCCCATCGAGCGGCCGGTGGACGACAGCGTGGTGCAATGGCTTGACGGCGCGCCGGCCCTGACCCGGCGGTCCCGGGGCTACTCGCCGCTCCCGCTCCGGCTCGGGGAGCCGGTGCCGTCGATCCTGGCCGTGGGCGGACACATCAAGAACGCCATCGCCCTGGCTCGCGGGGCGGATGTGTTCATGAGCCAGCATGTGGGCGACCTGGACTCTCCCACCTCCCAGGCCACGTTCGAGCGCGTGGTCGCCGACTTCCTCCGCCTGTACGAGGTGGACCCCGATGCCACCGCCCACGACCTGCATCCCGACTACGCGTCCAGCATCTGGGCCGCCAGCTCGGGTCCGGGCGAGCGCGTGGTGGTACAGCACCACCACGCCCACCTGGCGGCCTGCCTGGCGGACGCGGCGGACGGGGGTGAAGCCGACGATGCGGGCCCGGCGCTGGGCGTGGTATGGGATGGCACAGGACTGGGCCCGGATGGTACGATCTGGGGGGGCGAGTTCCTGCTGGGCGACGCCACGGGTTACCAGCGGGTGGCACACCTGCGGCCGTTCCGCCTGCCCGGCGGCGATGCGGCCGTCAAGGAGCCTCGCCGGATGGCCCTGGCCCTGATGCACGCGGCGGCCGCTACCGGCGCCGTGGCGGCGGATCGTCTGGCGGCGACGGCTGCGGGCGGCGCCTTCCAGGCGTCGGAGCTCCGGGTGCTGGAGCGGGTCCTGGAGACCGGGTTCCGGGCCCCTTGGACCACGAGCGCGGGGCGGCTGTTCGACGGCGTGGCATCGCTGGTGGGCCTGCGGCAGCGGGTCGACCACGAGGGCGAGGCGGCCATGGCGCTGGAGTTCGTGGCCCGGGGGCCGGGCGGCGGAGGTTACGCGTTCCCGGTGGTGGCCGGCGAGGAGGGCCAGTCCGGTCGGGCGGGTCGAACTGGCCACGCTGGCCAGGAGAATCATGAGGAGGTGGAGAGGGGTGACGCGGCCGGGGTCCCGCTGATGGTGGACTGGGTACCGGCGCTGGTGGAGCTCCTGGCGGATTACGAAGCGGGTGTGGCGACGGCGGTGCTGGCGGGACGGTTCCACGCCGGTCTGGTGGGTGTCATACTGGAGGTCGCGGAGCGGGTCGGCTGCGAGCGGGTAGCACTGACGGGGGGGTGTTTCCAGAACCGCCTGCTGGTGGACGGCGCGGCCGCGGCGCTCCGGCGTGGCGGGTTCCGCCCCGTCCTGCACCGGCGGGTACCGGCGAACGACGGCGGACTCGCGTTGGGCCAGGTGGCGGTGGCCGCCGCGGCCCTGCGCGGGGGAGAACGGAGGTAGGGCATGTGTCTGGGTGTACCGGGGAAGGTCATTTCCATCGAGGAGAATGCCGATGGGATGAACATGGGCAAGGTCAGCTTCGACGGGCTAACCAGGGGCGTGTGTCTGGCCTGCGTCCCGGAGGCGAAGGTGGGGGACTACGTGGTGGTGCACGTGGGGTTCGCCATCAGCGTAATGGATGAGGCGGAGGCGGAGCGGACCCTGGAGTACCTGCGCCAGATGGGCGAGCTGGAGGAGCTGGAGGTCCCGCAGCCGGACGAGGCGCAATGAAGTACGTGGACGAGTTCCGGAACGAGGCGGACGCGCGGCGGTTGCTTGACGCCATCGGTCGCCGGATCACCCGGCCCTGGTCTATCATGGAGATCTGCGGGGGGCAGACCCACACGTTCGTGAGGTTCGGTATCGACCGGATGTTGCCCGAGCAGGTGACGCTGGTGCACGGGCCGGGCTGCCCGGTATGCGTGACGCCGCTGGAGCTGATCGACCGGGCCCTGGAGATCGCCCGGCGGCGGGAGGTCATCTTCACCTCCTTCGGTGACATGCTCCGGGTGCCAGGCACCAGGGGTGACCTGCTGTCGGCCAAGGCGGCGGGCGCTGACGTGCGGATCGTCTACAGCCCGCTGGACGCGGTCCAGCTCGCCCAGAAGCATCCCGACCGCCAGGTGGTGTTCTTCGCCGTGGGCTTCGAGACCACGGCGCCTGCGAACGCCGCCGCCGTGTTCGAGGCCCACCGACGAGGACTGGAGAACTTCTCCATCCTCGTCGCCCACGTGCTGGTGCCGCCGGCCATGGAGGCTATCCTGGGATCGGAGCACAATCAGGTACAGGCTTTCCTGGCCGCCGGACATGTGTGCGCCGTCATGGGCTATCACGAGTACGAGCCACTGGCGGAGAGGTACCAGGTGCCCATCGTCGTCACCGGCTTCGAGCCCACGGACCTGCTCCGTGGCACGCTCATGGCCGTCGAGATGCTGGAGGAGGGGCGTTGGGGCGTGGAGAACCAGTACGCCCGGGCCGTGAGCCGGGCGGGGAACAGGTCTGCGCAGGAGCTGGTGGCCCGGATGTTCAGTGTCGTGGACCGGAAATGGCGCGGCATCGGCGGTATCCCGGCCAGCGGGCTGGGGCTCCGGCCCGAGTTCGTCGCATACGACGCTGAGCGCCGGTTCGACGTGTCGGCGGTGGCGGCGGAGGAGAGCCCTGAATGCATCGCTGGCCTAATCCTGCAAGGTCTCAAGAAGCCGCACGAGTGCTCGGCGTTCGGAGTCGCCTGCACGCCTGAGCACCCTCTGGGCGCGCCCATGGTGAGCTCGGAAGGCGCGTGCGCGGCCTACTACAACTACCGCCGCGGGGAGGCGGTTTCCGAAGCTACGGCACACGGGGGCGGTTCATGACCGACGAGATGGTGCGGGACCCGACACTCATGAGTTGTCCCCTGCCGCTGGACGACTACCCCACGGTGGTACTGGCCCACGGCGGAGGCGGCACCTTCTCCCGCATGCTCACCGAGCAGGTGTTCCTGCCGGCGTTCGGGGGCGAGGAGCTGGCGGAGCTGCACGACGGCGCGGTGATCGAGGTGGAGGGTGGGCGACTGGCGGTCTCCACGGACACCTTCGTCATCCATCCGCTGTTCTTCCCCGGCGGGGACATCGCCTCGCTGGCGGTGCACGGGACGGTGAACGACCTGGCCATGTGCGGCGCCAGGCCACTGAGCCTTGCAGTCGGCTGGATCCTGGAGGAAGGCTTCCCAATGGCGGACCTGTGGCGCCTGGCCGTCTCCATGGGCCAGGCCGCCCGGGCCGCCGACGTCCGCATCATCACCGGTGACACCAAGGTGGTGGACCGTGGCAAGGGCGACGGCGTGTTCATCAACACCACCGGGATCGGATTCGTCCCGGAGGGCGTGGACATCTCTCCCCGGCGGGCCCATCCCGGGGACGCGGTGCTGGTCAGCGGACCCATCGGCACCCACGGCATCGCCATCATGAGCGTGCGCGAGGGGCTGGAGTTCGAGACGGCGCTGGAGACGGACTCGGCGGCGCTCTGGGCTCCGGTACAGTCGCTGCTCACGAGCCTGGGCCATGAGCTTCACGTGCTCCGCGACCCCACCAGGGGCGGGGTGGCCAGCGCACTGAACGAGATAGCGGCCAGCGCCGGTGTGGGGGTGCTGCTGGACGAGACGGCCATACCAGTGGAGCAGGAGGTCAAGGCCGCCTGCGAGATACTGGGCCTGGACCCCCTCTACGTGGCCAACGAGGGTAAGCTGGTGGCGGTGGTGCCGGAGCACCGGGCCGACCAGGCGCTGGCGGCCTTACAGAGCAATCCGCTATGCAGGAGGGCAGCCCGCATCGGAACAGTGGTGTCCGACCACCCGGGACGCGTGTTCATGCGCAGCCGGGTCGGCGGGATCCGGATCGTGGAGATGCTCTCCGGCGAGCAGCTGCCCCGCATCTGCTGAGCTCGCCGGCTCCAGGTACCGCTTCTTCGTTCCGAGTACGGTTTCTGCATGAGGGGCAGGCCGATGCCTGTCCCTCGCGCCACATACCGATTGCAGCTCCGGCCCGACTTCGGGTTCGACGATGCTGCCAGCCTGACCGACTACCTGGCGGCCCTGGGCGTCTCCCACCTGTACGCCTCACCTTACCTCCAGGCGGCGCCCGGTAGCACCCACGGCTACGACGTGGTGGACCCGGGCAGGGTGAACGAGGAGTTGGGCGGCGAGGAGGGCCATACCCGGTTCTGCGACGCCCTGGGCCGGGCGGGGCTGGGCCAGGTGCTTGACATCGTGCCGAACCACATGGCCATCAGCGGGCCGGAGAACCGGTGGTGGGAGGACGTGCTCCGGAGCGGCCCCGCCAGTGCCTTCGCCGCCTACTTCGACGTGGACTGGGACCCGCCGGAATCGAAGCTCCGTGACATCGTCCTCATGCCCATCCTGGGCGACCACTACGGCCGTGAGCTGGAGGCGGGTCGGATCCGGCTGGAGCACGAGCTGGGCGTCTTCCAAATCCGGTACTACGACAACGTCCTGCCCGTCGCGCCTCGATCGCTGGGCGAGCCCCTCGTTCGGGCCGCGTCCGAAGGGGAGGCGGGAGGGGGGGACGACACTGGCGAAGAGGCCCGGGCGGCGCTGGCGGAGCTGGGCTTCCTGGCCCGGGCCTACGGCGCGCTGCCGGAGCCATCCGCGGATCTGGAACCGGAAGCGGTGGCGGACCGGCAGCGTGACCTGGAGGTGCTGGACCGGCGGCTCCAGACGCTGGCCCGGGAGCGGGCCGAGGTCCGGGACGCCATCGATGGCATTGTCGCCGGCCTGAACCAGGACCCAGATGCGTTGGACCGGGTCCTGGCCCATCAGAACTATCGCCTCGCCTTCTGGCGGACTGGTGGGCAGGAGCTGGACTACAGGCGCTTCTTCGACATCACCACGCTGGCGGGGCTCCGGACCGAGCGGCCGGAGGTCTTCGCCGCCGTCCACCACCGTGTCCTGGAGTGGCTGCGCGCTGGCGTGCTGGATGGCCTGCGCATCGATCACCCCGACGGGCTGCGGCGGCCGGCGGAGTACTTCCAGCGACTGCGGGACGCCGCTCCATCGGCGTGGATCGTGGCGGAGAAGATCCTCATGCCGGACGAGGAGCTGCCGGCCTGGCCAGTCGACGGTACCACCGGCTACGAGATAATGACCTACGTTGGCGGCGTGTTCGTCGACCCGCGGGGCGAGGAGCCGTTCACCGAGCTGTGGCGGGACCTGACGGGCGACGACCGGTCGTTCCATGAGGTGTCGTACGAGGCGCGCAAGGACGTGCTCCGGGACGTGCTGGGGTCGGACCTGAGGCGGCTGGCGAACGTGTTCGTCCAGGTCTGCGAGGGAACCCGCCGGTTCCGGGACTACACCCGGCGGGAGCTGGGACATGCCCTGGAGGAGGTAGCGGCGTCGTTCCCGGTGTATCGCAGCTACGTGACGGAGGAAGGGGAGGCCCTGGAGGCAGACCGCGCCGTGATCGGAGACGCGGTGACCAGAGCCGCGGAACGGCGTCCCGAGCTGGACGGCGAGCTACTCGAGTTCCTCGGGTCGATCCTGGCAGGCGACGTCCCCGGCGACGAGGCGCGGGGGCTGCGCATGCGGTTCCAGCAGTTCACCGGCCCCGTAGCGGCCAAGGGTGAGGAGGACACGGCCTTCTACCGATACCTGCGGCTCAGCGCCCTGTGCGAGGTGGGCGGCGACCCGGGCCGGTGGGGGCTGGACCCGGCGGCCTTCCACGACAGGTGCCGGACGCGGGCCAGGGACTGGGCCGCGGCGATGAACACGCTCTCGACCCACGATACCAAGCGCAGTGAGGACGTGCGAGCCCGGCTGTTCGCCCTGACGGAGATCCCCGAGCGCTGGGGCCAGCTGGTGCGGCGCTGGCGGACCTTGAACGCCGACCATTGGGCGCCGGACGTGGAGCGGGATCCGCGCATGGAGTACCTGTTCTACCAGTCGGCGGTGGGCGCCTGGCCCATCGATGCCGATCGGCTGGTCGGGTACATGGAGAAGGCGTCGCGGGAGGCGAAGCTACGGACCTCATGGACCGAGCCAGACCATTCCTACGACCAGGCGCTGGAGTCGTTCGTCCGGGCGGTCATGGAGAGCGAGTGGAGCGACGAGGTCGAGCGGTTCGCGGCGGCCATCGGGCCGCCGGGGCGGATCGTGTCCCTGTCCCAGAAGCTGGTCCAGCTCATGGCTCCCGGGGTCCCGGACGTGTATCAGGGCACGGAGCTGTGGGACCACAGCCTGGTGGACCCTGACAACCGCAGGCCCGTCGACTGGGAGGAGCGGCGCCGGCTCCTGGCCCGGCTGGACGAGCTGGCGGAGCCTGCCGCCGACCCCAGAGCCATCCTGGCCGAGATGCAGAGCGGACTGCCCAAGCTCTGGGTGGTGCGCCAGGCCCTGCGGGTGCGGGATCGCTACCCGGAAGCGATGGGCAGGGCGGGGGGATACGAGGCGCTGGAGGCTCGTGGGTTGGCCGCCGAGCACGTCCTGGGCTTCGTCCGTGGCCACGACGTGGCGGTGGTGGTCCCGAGGCTGGTGATCCGGCTGGCGCGGGACGGCGGGTGGCGGGACACCGAGCTGGAGCTGCCGGCCGGCCAATGGACCGACGAGCTGACCGGGGAGGAGTTCGCCGGGGGATGGGTGGGCCTGGACCAGATCCTCCGTCGCTTCCCCGTGGCATTGCTGACCAGGCGGGGCGCGGAATGAGCAGGTTCAGGGTGTGGGCACCGGCAGCCGAGCAGGTGGACCTGGTGGTGGGCCAGGAGCGGGGGAGGCAGGAGCGGAGGGCCATGGACCCAGCGAACGGCGACTCGGGGTGGTGGGAGCTGGACGCTCCCGACCTGCCTGCCGGTACCGATTACGCCTTCTCCCTCGACGGCTCCGATCCCCGTCCCGACCCGCGATCCCGCTGGCAGCCGCACGGAGTGCACGGGCCCAGCAGACTGGTCGAGCCAGTGGCGCCGCCCGGGGGCTCCGGGTGGCGAGGGTTCCACCTCCCGTCCGCCGTCCTCTACGAGCTGCACATCGGGACCTTCACAGCCGAGGGCACGTTCGACGCCGCCGCGGAACGCCTCGACCACCTGGTGGAGCTGGGCGTGACTGCCGTCTCCCTCATGCCCGTCAACGCCTTCCCTGGCCGCCACGGCTGGGGCTATGACGGCGTGGCCCTGTACGCCGTCCACGAGCCGTACGGCGGGCCCGACGGCTTGCGCCGGTTCGTCGAGGCCTGTCACGGCCGGGGGCTGGGCGTGATCCTGGACGTGGTCTACAACCACCTGGGCCCCAGCGGGAACTACCTGAGAGAGTTCGGCCCGTACTTCACCCATCGCCATGACACCCCCTGGGGCGCCGCGGTGAACTTCGACGACTCGGGCAGCGACGAGGTCCGGCGCTTCTTCATCGACAACGCGCTCATGTGGCTGCGGGACTACGAGATCGACGGCCTGCGGCTGGACGCGGTGCACGCCATCGTCGACACGTCCGCAGTCCATATCCTGGAAGAGCTGGCGGTGGAGGTGGAGGCACTGGCGGCCAAGCTGGGCAGGCCCCTCTGGCTCATCCCCGAGAGCGACCTGAACGATCCGCGGCTGCTGTGGAGCCGGGAGCGTGGCGGGTTCGGCCTCCACGCACAATGGAGCGACGACTTCCACCACGCCCTGCACGCGGCGCTCACGGGCGAGTCCAGCGGGTACTACCGCGACTTCGGCCGCGTACGCGACATCGCCACGGCCCTGAGGTCTGCTTACGTCTACGCCGGTGCCCACTCCCGCCACCGGGGTCGCCGTCACGGCCGGCCGGCGGAGGGCCTCTCCGGTCACAGGTTCCTCGGCTACATCCAGAACCACGACCAGGTGGGGAACCGGGCGCAGGGGGAACGGATAGGCCAGCTCGCCGGGCCCGAGGCCCAGAAGGTGGCCGCCGCGCTGGTATTCACGTCGCCCTTCATACCCATGATCTTCCAGGGCGAGGAGTGGGCGGCGTCCAGCCCGTTCCAGTACTTCACCGATCATGAGGAGGAGGAGCTGGGACAGGCCGTGCGGGAAGGCCGCCGGAGCGAGTTCGCCGCCTTCGGCTGGGACCCGACGGACATCCCCGACCCCCAAAATCTTGAGACGTTCGGGCGGTCCAAGCTGCCATGGGAGGAGCGTGGCTCACCCCTTCACGAGCAGGTCGAGCGGTGGTATCGCTCGCTGATCGCGTTTCGCCGCGCCACCCCGGGCCTGTTGGACGGACGGTTGGATGCGCTGAAGGTCTGGGTGGATGAGCGGCACCGGACGCTGGTCCTGGAGCGGGGCAGGGTGGTGGTGTGCTGCAACCTGGGCGAGGACGAGCGGACGCTGGAGCCGGCGAGTGACTCAGGGGCTCTCGAGGTCCGGCTGTCCAGCCGCGACGGGGTGCGCATGGAGGAGGGCCGGGTCGCACTGCCCGGCCCCTCCACCGCCATACTGCTCAGGACTAGTTCCTGAGAACCCTCAGGAATTCATCCGGAGGGCCCACTCGGGCACCTCGCCCAGAGTCACGCCGAAGGCCCATAGCATCACCGAGTACACCAGCACCGTGACCAGGACCACGAACATCATGTTGAGCCCGATCCCCGCCTTCGCCATCTGCGGGATCGTCACGTAGCCGGTCCCGTAGACGATTGCGTTGGGCGGCGTGGCCACCGGCATCATGAAGGCGCAGCTCGCAGCCAGCGCCGCCGGCACCACCAGCAGGAACGGGCTCTGGCCAAGTGCCACCGCCAGGGGCGCCAGCACCGGCAGGAACGCCGCCGCAGTCGCCGTGTTGCTGGTCAGCTCCGTGAGGAAGATGACCACGAGGGCGACGATCAGCACGAGCACGATCGTTGGCAGCGCCACCAGACCACCGAGTGACATGCCGATCCAGTCGGCGAGGCCGGTGGTGGTGACCGCGTTGGCCAGGCTCAGGCCGCCACCGAACAGGAGCAGGACGCCCCACGGCAGCTCCTCCGCCGTCTCCCAGTCCAGGATGAACCGGCCGCCGTTGCCGTTCGCACCCGACGGCATGAGGAAGAGCACCAGCGCCGCCGCAATGGCTATGCTGGTATCGTTCAGGCCGGGGAGAATGGCTTCCAGCAATGGGCGCGTCACCCACGCCACGGCCGTCAAACAGAAGACTATGCCTACCCGCGCCTCGGCCTTGGACAGCGGTCCGAGCTTGTCCAGCTCCTCGCGGATCCGCTCCCGACCGCCCGGGACTTCCTTGATCTGGATAGGGAAGACCACCCGCGTGAGCATCACCCAGACAATGGGTAGCGCCACGATCGTGAGCGGCAGCCCCACCAGCATCCACTGGGCGAAGCCGATCTCGATATCGTACGCGGTGCTCATGAACCCCGCGAGCAGCGCGTTGGGCGGGGTGCCGATCAGCGTGGCCAGTCCACCCACGCTTGCGGCGTAGGCCACGCCCAGCATCAGGCTCGTGCCAAAGTTGAGCTGCCCCAGCTCACCCGTTTCGGTCTTGGGCGCCACCAGGGCGATCACTGACAGCCCAATGGGCATCATCATCACCGCCGTCGCCGTATTGCTCACCCACATGCTCAGGAAGGCGGTGGCGACCATGAAGCCCAGGACCAGCCGGTGTGGCTGGGTGCCCAGCCAGGAAACCACCGTCAGGGCGATGCGGCGGTGGAGCTCCCACTTCTGCATGCCCAGGGCGATGATGAAGCCGCCCAGGAACAGGAAGATGATAGGGTTGGCATATGGTGCCGTGGCAGCGCCGATGGGCACGATCCCGAGGAGCGGGAACAGGACCATGGGCAGCACGGCCGTGGCGGGGATGGGAATCGCTTCCGTTACCCACCACATGGCCATCAGTATGCCCACGGCCGCCGTCCGCCATGCCTCTGGCGTCATCGCCTCCGGAGCCGGCAGGACAAGCATCGCCAGGAATACCACGGGCGCTATGAAAAGCCCCACACGCTTGCGGGTCGTGAGGGGCGTCTCGAATTCTAGTGTTTCGTCGTGTTCTACCATCGTTGGTAGCCGTTCTATTTTTGAGGCTGCACCTGTACTGAAACGTGCGGCAGAATAGTGACCGGGGGGTAACGGTGCTGTCGGGAAACGGTTGAAGGTCCAACTGTGGGGAACGGGCGTACACCCGCCCTGTCAAGTCGGGACGGCGCCTTACGGGTCTGTAGGGCCGGACTCTTCGACAGGCGTTACATCAGCGCCCTCCGTGGAATCGAAGGCATCCGTAGGATCCCTTACGATCCTGCCGGTCATGAGTGCCCGGACGCAGGCGAGCGGCATGATCACTGCACCTGCGGCAGAGGGCCTGTCGTCGCTCACCTCTGGGACCGGGAGATCAGTCGATGGATGTGTCTCGAGGAGTGCCCGCTCCGCTGGGAGCCATGTGGGATGGCGAAGGAGTCAACTTCGCTGTGTTCTCGGAGAACGCGGAGGAGGTGGAGCTCTGCTTCTTCGACACGGAAGAGCCTGGTCGGCAGATTGAAGCTCTGCGGCTCCGGGATGTGGACGCCCACGTTTGGCACGGCTACGTGCCTGGGGTAGGTCCGGGCCTGCTCTACGGCTACCGGGTCCGAGGCCCCTACGAGCCGGAGTCGGGCGACCGGTTCAATCCTGCCAAGGTCCTCCTGGATCCCTACGCCCAGGCCGTGGCGACCCGGGTCGATTGGGACGAGCCTGTCTTCGGGTACAGGATCGGTCACCCCCGGGAGGACCTGGCTCATGACGACCGGGACAGCGCGGCGGGCGCGCCCAAAGGCGTGGTCATAGATCCGACCTTCGACTGGGGTGACGACGGCCACCCCGACACGCCCTGGAGCCATACGATCATCTACGAGACGCACGTGAAGGGCGCCACGATGAGGCACCCCGAAGTGCCCGAAGACCTGCGGGGCACCTACGCCGGCCTGGCGTCTGAGCCCTTCATCCAGCACCTCACCAGCCTGGGCGTCACGGCCGTAGAGCTGTTGCCGGTCCACCACATCCTGGACGACCACTACCTGGTGGAGAAGGGCCTGCGCAACTACTGGGGCTACAACACCCTGAACTACTTCGCCCCCGACGCCCGCTACTCCAGCGGTGGCGACCGCGGCGGCCAGGTGGCGGAGTTCAAGAACATGGTCAAGGCTCTCCACGCCGCGGGCCTGGAGGTCATCCTCGACGTCGTCTACAACCACACGGCCGAGGGCAACCACCTGGGCCCCACCCTCTCGTTCCGGGGCCTGGACAACCGCTCGTACTATCGCCTGGTCGAGGACGACCCCCGTTACTACATGGACTACTCGGGGACCGGCAACAGCCTGAATATGCTGCACCCGGAGGCGCTGAGGCTCATCATGGACAGCCTCCGGTACTGGGTGGAGGAGATGCACGTTGACGGCTTCCGCTTCGACCTGGCGGCCGCGCTGGCACGAGAGCTCCACGACGTCGACCGGCTGTCGGCCTTCTTCGACATCATCCACCAGGATCCGATACTCTCCGGTGTCAAGCTCATCGCTGAGCCGTGGGACCTGGGCCCCGGTGGATACCAGGTAGGCAACTTCCCGGTGCTGTGGACGGAATGGAACGGCAGGTACCGGGACGCCGTCCGCTCCTACTGGCGGGGTGATCGCCACGGCATGGCAGAGCTGGGCTATCGTCTGACCGGGTCCAATGACCTCTATGGCGGCGATGGTAGGCGACCCACCGCCAGCATCAACTTCGTCACTGCACATGACGGGTTCACCCTGGAGGACCTGGTCAGCTACGACCGGAAGCACAACGAGGCGAACGGCGAGGACAACGAGGACGGCACCGACCACAACCTCTCCGCCAACTATGGCGTCGAGGGGCCGACCGACGATCCTGACATCAACGAGCTGCGTCAGAGGCAGAAACGGAACCTCCTCACCACCCTCCTCTGCTCACAGGGCGTGCCCATGATCCTGGGCGGCGACGAGATCGGCCGGAGCCAGGGCGGCAACAACAACGCCTATTGCCAGGACAACGAGATCTCCTGGTTCGACTGGGACCTGGACGAGCGGGCGCGGGACTTCCTGGAGTTCACCCGCCGCGTGATCCGGCTGCGCAAGAAGCACCCGGCGCTGCGGCGGAAGCGTTTCTTCCAGGGCGTCGAGGTACGGGGATCCGACGTGCCCGACATCACCTGGCTCACGCCGGAAGGCCGGGAGATGACCGACGAGGAGTGGGAGTCGGAATGGTCCCTCGCGCTGGCGTTCCGCCTGAGCGGCGAGGCCCTGGGGGAGGTTGACTCCGAGGGTGAGCTCATCATGGACAACGACTTCCTCTTCCTGCTCAACACCGAGCCGCGGACCACCACGTTCCGTATGCCGGATGACGACAATGGGGAGTGGCGCATGGTGGTGGACACCGCCAGCGCAACAGGCGAGGGTGAGGACAGGACCTATCAGCCGGGCGAGCTGCTCGAGGTGCGTGACCGGGCCGTGGTCGTGCTGATTCGGTAACGGGATGGCACCGGATTGTTGCACCGGGACCAGGTATCCCGTATTGCATCGGGACCAGGTATCCCGTTTCGTTTTCTCGGTAGCTTGTGCAGTCGATGATATCGGTGAATAGTGTAGCCTATGAGAAGTCAACGAATCCTCCGCGAGGCGGAGCTGTCTCCCGCCGCTGTCCGATACCACGTGCTGGCGACGGTGGCCGTCATGGCCGTCATCATCGTGGGGATACCGTTCATTCCCTTCGTGGCGGCCGTCGTCTACTGGTATTACAGCCGGTACTACCGTCGGCTCCGGGTGGTCCTCACCTCCCGTGAGCTGAAGGTGACCCGGGGCATCATGGTCGTGGAAGAGAAGGCGATCCCCCTGGAGCAGATCACAGACCTGGCGGTCTATCAGGGCCCGGTGATGCGGTTCATGGGCCTGAAGGGCATCAAGGTGGAGACGGCCGGCCAGACCAGTATGGGCACGGCGTTGGTGAGCGTCATAGGAATCGAAGACACCGACGGCTTCCGTGACGATGTCCTGGAGCAGCGAGACCGGATCGCCGAGCGAGACGACCCGGCGGGCGCCATCGCGGCTCCGCCTTCCGGGCAGGGCGCTCAGGCCCAGTCGGCCCCGGCCCAGGTAGCCGACCCTGTGCTCATGGAGACGCTCGCGGAGATTCGGGACCTGCTGCGTCGCATCGAATCCGCTCTGTCGGCAGCGGCCAGGAGCGGATGAGCGCCCCGGCTTCGCGGTCTGGTGATTCACCCACGACACATGACGGTTGACATGCGCGATACCGAGCAGAGCCCGGTCGAGTTGGAGTTGGTGGTGGGCGACATCGCGGCTCAGGAAGATTTCGACGCGGTGGTGAACGCGGCGAACGCCCAGCTGCGCACTGGCGGCGGAGTGGCCGGCGCCCTCCACCGCGCCGCGGGTCCAGGGCTCGAGGCGGAGTGCCGGCCCCTGGCACCCATCGAGCCCGGTGAGGCGGTCATTACGTCGGGACACCGGCTGCCCAACCGCTACGTCATCCATTGCCTGGGACCCGTGTACGGGCGGGATGAACCGTCCGACGAGCTGCTGGCCTCGTGCTACCGTGAGGCTCTGCGACTCGCGGAGGAGAACCAGGTCCGCTCCATAGCGTTTCCCGCCATCTCCACCGGTGCCTTCGGGTTCCCCGCCGAGCCGGCGGCAAGGATAGCCCTGGGGGCCGTCCTGGAGCAGGCGCCCCGGTTGGATACGGTGGAGCGTATCCGGTTCGTCCTGTACGATTCGACCGCGCTGGAACTGCACGAGCGGATCCTCGACGAAGTGGTGGGCGAAAGCGGGCCGGAGTAGTCCGGACCTCGAGTCTAGAACCTCGTAACGGCCGCCCCCTGGGCACTCGAAATCGAGGTTGATCTCGGAAACCGAGATCAACCTCGATGCGGAAGGTGGTCGGGCGGACTCGTTACGAGATACCGCTCGGAAAGCGAGCGCAATCTCGTAATCGATGGTCGCGGCGGCGGCGAAATCGAGATCCGTCTCGGTCAGCGACGACCATGAGCCGGACGCGCCGGCCCGGCGGCGGCCGGCCGCCTTGGGCGTCTTGGTGGGGCGGGGCGACCGGAGTTTCTCGTAGCCGATCAGCCGCCGGAATAGAACGCCGTCGTCCGGGCCGCGGCGGCGGTGGCGTCCGGCTCCGGCATCCCCGCCACCACGGCCGCCCTTGCCCATGCCGCGCTGCTCCGGGCGATGAACGCCCTGCCATCGGCGGAGCCGAGCCAGGCCATAGCCGCCGCGGGGTCCGCGGCCGCCCCCGTCGCCAGGTGCTCGGCCAGGCCAGTGAGACCCATGTCCCAGCCCACGCCGGTCGCGCCGGGGCCGAACTGGCGCCAGTGGTCGTCTGCGGGGATGGTGTGCTCCAGGTCCAGCCTCGTCGAGCCAGGCTTCTCGGCCGTCAGCAGCACCTCCAGCCACGACAGCTGTCCGGCGAACTCCCACGTCACCGCCAGTCGACGCGGCGGCTGGCACACCAGGATCTCACCGCCGGCATTACCCTCGAGCTGGTACCGTCCGCCGAGCCGGAGGTCGCCGCTGATGGGCAGGAACCAGCGCGGGAGCCGATCCTGGCTCGTCAGGGCGTCCCACAGGTCGTCCACATCGACGGCGTACGGCCTGGTCGAAGCCACTATGAACAACTCCTGACCGTCCCGCTCGCCGGCCGGCCGCACGGTCCGGGCAACCGTGTCGATCTGTGCTCCTGGATCGATTTCCATGATCGCCTCCCTTGTGATCGTTCTCGGTATCAGTCGTCTGGTCCGGTTCGGATGTCCGCGAGCATCCGGTCCAGGTCGGTCCGGGCCGCGGCCAGGGCGTCGCGATCCTGCGAGCGCAGCACCAGCGTACAGCCGATCTCGCCGACCCGGTGGAAGGGGTAGGAGCCGATGGAGACGTCCGGGTGCGCGTCGACCAGGCGACGCAGCGGCCCGGCCACCTCGCCTTCCACCAGGGGCACGTGCACGGTTTCGCTGAGGAGGGGCCGGCCACCGGTCAGCCGGGCCAGGAGCCCATCGAGCATGGCCGCGAAGATTTCGGGCACGCCGGCCATGACGTGTACGTTGTCGATGGAGAAGCCGGGCGCCCTCGATATCGGATTCTCGATGAGCACCGCGCCCCGGGGTACCCTGGCCATCCGGAGGCGCGCCTCGTTCAGGACATGGGGCGTGTCCGCGTAGTGGCTGGCCAGGATGGCGCGGGCGTCTTCCCGCACCGCCAGGGGGACGTCGAGGGCACGGGCTACGGCGTCGGCGGTGACGTCGTCGTGGGTGGGACCTATCCCACCCGACGTGAACACGTGGGTGTAGCGCGCCCGGAGGTGGTCGAGGGCCGCGACGATCTCGTCCTCGACGTCGGGGATGACGCGCGCCTCCCGCAGGTCGATCCCCTTCTCGCTCAGCGACACGGCGAGGTGCGCCAGGTTGGCGTCGCGAGTGCGGCCAGCCAGGATCTCGTCGCCGATCACCAGCATGGCGGCGGTTGGGTTCGGCATCTGCGCTACGTCTTCTTTCCGGGGGCGCCAAGCATCGCACCCCGCTGCGGTTGGCCCACGCGGTCGGGCGCCGACGCCTCCGAGGCGACCCGGGCTGCCTCAGAAGCCGCGTCCCACCTCGGTGACCACGGCATTATCGACCAGCAGCCAGCCAGCCGGCGAGTGGTCCAGCACCACCCTGATCCACCAGTCGAGCAGCGGCTCGCTGGTGAGCTCGAAAGAATCTCCGAAAAGGGCAGGACACTGCTCCGCGTCGACCACCGTGCCGTCGATCCGCACAAAGCAGGTACCTTCGGCGCGGTACTGGAGGTAGTCGATGGTATCGCCCGGCATGACCGGCCATTCTTCCGCCGGATGCTGGCCATAGTACTCTTCGCGGCTGAGATAGCTGATGGTGCCCAGGTTGCGACCTCGGATCGTGTCCGCCTCCAGCACCGCTATCCGACCAGGCCGGAGTGTCTGGTACCTCGTAGCATCGAACTGGATCGGCGTGCCCGCCTCCACGTCACGCACCACACGGGCCAACGGGATCGACCTGGCTGGATCCTCGTGGAGCGCCAGCGCCGCGCCTGTGGCGTGGAACTGCGGGATGCCCTCCTCGGGCCACAACTCCACCTGGAAGACGGGCTCCTGATCGGGCACCGGCTCCGGCCCGGGCACCGGCTCCGGTGGTGGCGCCGGCTCCGGCGGGGGCTCACACGATGCCGCGAACAGCAGGCCTGCCAAGGATACCAGCAACGCAATCCGCATCTGCCAACTCCTTTCCAGAGGCCAAACGGAACGAGTACACCACCGTCCGGGAACCGCCCAGCTCCACCAATTTTCGGCGCTTCGCCTTCCGGCCGCCACCCCATAGCCGTACGGGGAGAGCACGGTCGGCCCCGATGACCCCCGGCGCCGGGTGCCGACTCGGGATTTCTGAACGAACCTTCATGTGATGTTCACCCTGATTTCACTCCACACATGTGAGAATTGCTGTGTCGGAAGCTGAGGGACGGCTGCGGAATCGAGAACTCGGTATGAACCAGGATAGATCGAGATGGCTGCTGGGGCTGGTGATCGCTGGCGCGGTGTCGCTGCCGGGGATGGCCGGTGCCCAGGAAGCCGCGGTGGCGAGGATGGATGTCGCCGCGCAGCCCACGCGCACGGAGGCGGAGGTCGTTGCGGCCGTCCGCGGCCGGAACCTGAGGCTGGAGGCAGCCCGGGCCGGTGCGGCGGCGGATGCGGAGCGACCGGGCCAGGTCCGCTGGCCGTTCCCCATGGTGGAGGTCATGCCCATGGTGGCCATGATCGCGGATGGTGAGGCCGGTGCCCAGGTCATGGCGCGCCAGGCCATCCCGTGGCCGGGTCGTCTGGCGGCGGACCGTGCCGCTCGGGCCAGCATGGCGTCGGCCACGGCCCTGGAGGTCGAGGCCATGGACCTGGAGCTGGTGCTGCTGGCCCGCACCACTTACAGCGAGCTGTGGGGTGTCCAGGAGCGGCGGTCGCTGATCGGCGAGTACATGGCCCAACTGGACCTCTATCGTGAGGCGGCGCTCGCCCAGTACGCGGCGGGGCGGACGCCCCTGCAGGCGGTGCTGGGGATCGAGGTGGAGACGGAGGTCCTGGGCCAGCGACTCGAATCGCTGGCGGAGGAGCGGGCGGCGCTGGTGGCGCGGATCGAGTCGCTCACCGGTGGCCAGGTCCGGATCGGCGGCGACGACCGGCTGGCGTCGCCGGCTGCCCGGGGCGGCGCGCCGGACCCGGCGGAGTACCTGGCGCAGGTGGCCGGGCACCCGCTGGTGGAGGCGGGTCGCGCCATGGTGTCGGCCGAGGAGTCGCTTGCAGACATGCGTCGGACCATGCTCCGGCCCGAGTTGAGCGTGGGGCTGAACCTCAACCTGTCCAGGATGGGTTTCGACCGGATGTACGGTCAGGAGCCGGTGATGCCGTCCATCGGGCTGAGCCTGCCGCTCTGGCGGGGCGGCGTCCGGGCGGAGATCCGGGAGGCGGAGTTGCGGGCGAGTCAGCGGGAGCTGGAGACGGCGGACGCGCTGCTGGCCCTGGAGACGGAGCTGGACGACGTGCTGACGCAGTTGAGCCGGGTCCAGGACCGGGTCGCCCGGTACGAGGACCGGCTGAGGCCGCAGGTCCGCCAGGTCCTGGACGCGAGCCTGGCGGGGTACCAGGCGGGCACGACCCGCTTCCTGGAGCTGCTGGACGCGCAGAGGATGGCGCTGGACGTGGAGATGGACCTGATCGCGGCCAGGGTGCGGGAGGCGTCGCTGCATGCCCGGCTGGACGCGACCATCGGCCGCCATCCCGCAGGCAACGAGTGACCGGCGACGAGTGACCGGCGACGAGGTCAAGGGTGAGGAGACCATGAAGGACAGAATCGCACATCTGATTCACGGCGTACGGGAGCGAGGCCTGGCCCGCTGGCGGCGGCTGCCCGCCCGGGCCCAGCAGCTCACTCCCTACGTGGTGGTGCTCATGGTGGGCCTCTTCATCGGGTCCACGGTGCTGAGCCGGACCACCGCGCCCGATGGCGACGGCCGGGACGGCATCGGCGCCGCCATTGGCGACCCGGACAGCGGCGATGGGGTGGAGTGGACCTGCTCGATGCATCCCCAGATCCGGCAGCCCAACCCCGGGCAGTGCCCCATCTGCGGCATGGACCTGATCCCGGTGAGCATGGGTGACGACGACGGGGAGCACGGCGACCTTCCTCGCCTGACGGTGAGCGAGCGGGCGGCGGCGCTGATGGCGGTGCAGGTCTGGCCGGTAGAGCGCCGGGACCTGGCGAGCGAGGTCCGGCTGTCCGGCGTGATCGACTACGACGAGACCCAGGTCGACGACGTGGTGCTCCGGATCGAGGGCCAGGTCGAGCGGCTGCGTGTGAACTACGAGCAGGCGACGGTTCGCCGGGGCCAGGCCCTGGCGGAGATATACAGCCCGGCCATTCTGGCGGCTTCGCAGGAGCTGTTGCAGGCGCGGCGTGCGGCGGAGGCAGGGGGACGCACCGACCTGGTGGAGGCGGCGGCGGCCCAGTTGCTGTCGTTGGGCGTGTCCCGGTCCCAGGTCGACCGGATCCTGGACACTGGCCAGCCGGCCCGGAGCTACACGCTCTACAGCCCTGGCGACGGCGTGGTGGCCGACCTGGTGGCCCGCCAGGGGGAGTGGCTTCCCGCGGGCGGACGCCTGATGCGGGTGGCGGGGATCAACCGGGTCTGGGCCCAGTTCGACGCCTACGAGCGTGACCTGGGCCGGCTGGCGGTGGGGCAGCCCCTCCACTTCACGGTCGAGTCGTTCCCGGGCCAGATCTTCGACGGGACCGTGTCCTTCATCGACCCGGTGGTGGACGGCGGCCGCCGGACGGCGAGGGTGCGGGTCCAGGTGGCCAACCCGGGCGGTCGGCTGAAGCCGGGCATGCTGGCGCGAGGCCAAGCGACGGGTTCCGCCAGTAACGGGGCGCTGGTCATCCCGGCCAGCGCGCCCCTGGTGACGGGGCAGCGGGCGCTGGTCTACGTGCAGCTGCCGGGCTACGACCGGCCCACGTTCGAGCCCAGGGAGGTGACGCTGGGCGCTCGCAGCGGTGCCTACCGGGAGGTGGTGTCGGGGTTGTCGGAGGGGGACCTGGTGGTGGTGAACGGCGGGTTCCGGATCGATTCCGAGCTCCAGATCCGGGGGCGGTCCAGCATGATGGCTGGCGCCGCGCCCGCCCCTGTCCGCGGCCATGACCATGGCCCGGCGGCCCCGCATGATCACGACGCTCACGAAGCGCCGCATGGGGACACGGGCAGGGTGCCCGTAGAGCTCTCCGCCGCCGCGGGCCGTCAACTGGAGACGGTGGTAGTGGCGTACCTGGGTGTGGCGGAGGCCCTGTCGCGGGACAACCCCGCCGGGGCCCGGTCGGCGGCTACAGGGCTGGAGGAGGTACTGCGAGGCGCCGAGCTGGGGGGTCTGGACCGGGACGCGGGTCGTGACTGGAACCGGATCCGGACCGAGATGCGTCGTCGAGCGGCGGCCATGGCGGGCGCGGACGACCTGGCGGGGCTCCGTGGCGAGCTCCAGGCGCTGAGCGACTTGCTGGAAGAAGCGGTGCGGTCGTTCCCCTCCGACCAGGTGGGCCCCCTGTTCCGGGCCATGTGTCCCATGGTCAACGGGGCGGAAGGGACCTGGCTGACGCGGGTCGAGGCGGTGGAGAATCCGTACTGGGGCGCTGAGATGTTCGAGTGCGGCGAGGTCCAGGGCCGGATCGCGGGTTGAGGAGATGATGCGGAACAGGGAAGACAGGATCACAGAGCGGCGGCCGGGCGCCATTGCGGCGCTGATCCGGTTCGTCCTGGAGCAGCGGCTGGTGGTGGGTATTGCCACCGTGCTGGTGGTCCTGGGCGGGCTGGCGGTGGCGCCGTTCGACTGGGAGCTGGACTGGCTGCCCCGCGACCCTGTGGCGGTGGACGCCATCCCGGACCTGGGCGAGAACCAGCAGATCGTGTTCACCGACTGGCCTGGTCGCTCGCCCCGTGACGTGGAGGACCAGGTCACCTACCCGCTCACGGTCCAGCTCATGGGGCTGCCCGGTGTGCGGGAGGTGCGGTCCACCTCCATGTTCGGCTTCTCCACCATCTCGGTGATCTTCGACGACAACATCGAGTTCTACTGGGCTCGCAGCCGCATAATAGAGAAGCTGAACAGCCTGCCGGCGGGCACGCTGCCGGCCGGGGTGCAGCCGGGTCTGGGTCCCGATGCCACGGGTCTGGGTCAGGTCTACTGGTACACGCTCGAGGGCCGTGACCCACAGGGCATGCCCGTGGGTGGCTGGGACCTCCACGAGCTCCGGTCGATCCAGGACTACTACGTCCGCTACGGGCTGCTGGCTGCCGAGGGGATCAGCGAGGTGGCCAGCGTGGGCGGTTTCGTCCGGGAATACCATGTGGACGTGGACCCGGACGCCCTCCGCGCGGCCGGCGTCTCTCTGGAGGAGGTCTTCCGTGCGGTCCAGGGCTCGAACCTGGACGTGGGCGCCCGCACCACCGAGATCAACCGAGTCGAGTACGTGATCCGGGGCACCGGGTTCGTGAAGGACGTCTCGGACATCGAGGCGGCAGTGGTGCGCTCCGGCGCCGGGTTCACGCCGATCCGGGTGTCGGACCTGGCCCACGTGTCCATGGGCCCGGCGGAGCGGCGAGGCGCCCTCGACCGGGGCGGCGCCGAGGCTGTGGGCGGTGTGGTGGTGGTGCGTGAGGGCTATAACCCCCTCCAGGCCATCAACAACGTGAAGTCCAAGATCGAGGAGATCGCGCCGGGCATGCCCACCCGGGCGGTGGTGGACTGGACCCGGACCACGTCGCGGGAGGTGGAGGACTTCGCCTGGAGCCAGGGCTTCGATGCCTTCCTTGACGCCGGGCTCAACCAGGACGGCTGGCTCGGCTGGCTCGGCGCCTCGCCTCACGACGAATGGCCGGGCTGGGTCACCACGAGCCAGGTCAGCGTGGAGTCGTTCTACGACCGGACCGGTCTGATCTACGAGACACTCGGCACACTCAACGACGCGCTGCTCCAGCAGATCCTGGTGACGATCATAATCGTCATCGTCATGCTCATGCACCTGCGGACGTCGCTGGTGGTGAGCGCCATGCTGCCGCTGGCGGTGCTCCTGACGTTCCTGGGGATGAAACTCTTCGGCGTGGACGCCAATGTGGTGGCGCTTGCTGGTATCGCTATCGCCATCGGCACCATCGTGGACATGGGCATCATCATCTCGGAGAACGTGATCCGCCACCTGGACGAGGCGCCGCCGGAGGAGAGCAGGATCAACGTGGTCTACCGTGGCGCGAGCCAGGTGGGGTCGGCGGTGCTTACGGCCATCGCCACCACGGTGATCTCGTTCCTGCCCGTGTTCGCCATGACCGGCGCCGAGGGCAAGCTGTTCACCCCGCTGGCCTATACCAAGACGTTCGTCCTGATAGCGGCGGTGCTCATAGCCCTGACGCTCGTCCCAGCGGTCATGTACGCGGCGGTGGCCCGGCGTGGTAGTGGGAGCGGTGGGTCGGGGCGGGGCAGGGGCGGTCACGGCGTCGGTGCTCGGGTGCGTCTGACGGCGCTGGTGGGGCCCGGCGCCGGTCGGGCCGGGTCGTTCGGCCTCATGGTGGCCGGCGGCGCGCTGCTGGCCCTGAGCCTGGTCATGGGCTGGCTCATCGCGGCGGGTGCGGCGCTGGCCCTGGCGCTGCTGTCGGCGTACCGCGTCTACGGCCACCGGCTGCCGCCCGCGCTCCAGGGCCATCATACCCGCGTGGGCAGCGTGGCGGCGGCGCTGGCGGTGACGTGGGCGCTGGCCTACGTGTGGGAGCCGCTGGGCCCGGAGAGGGCGTTCGTCATCAACCTCATCTTCGTGGCCCTGCTGGTGGGCGGTTTGCTGGGAGCGTTCCTTTTGTTCGAGCGGAAGTACGAGGGCATCCTCCGCTGGGCGCTGGCCAACCGCCGGGCATTCCTGGCCATGCCGGCGCTGCTCGTGATGCTGGGTCTGAACGTCTGGCTCGGCTTCGACCGGGTCTTCGGGTTCGTCCCTCGCGCCGCGGGTGTGGTCGGGGTCCAGGAGTCCGTGGTCCGGACGTGGGGCCCGTATTCGTGGGCCATGCATGCCTTCCCCGGTCTGGGCCGGGAGTTCATGCCGGCGCTGGACGAGGGCTCGTTCCTGTGGATGCCCACCACCATGCCCCACGCCTCCATCGGCGAGGTCCTGGAGGTGATGGCGTACCAGAACATGGCCTTCGAGGCCATCCCGGAGGTGGAGTCGGTGGTGGGCAAGATCGGGCGGGCGGAGAGCGCCCTGGACCCGGCACCCGTCTCCATGATCGAGACGGTGATCAACTACCACCCCGAGTACGTCACCGACCACGCTGGTCGGCGGCTCAGCTTCGCCTGGGACCGTGGCACGGGTGACTTCGTCCGGGACGACCAGGGCGAGCTCATCCCGGACCGGCGAGGTCGGCCGTACCGCCAGTGGCGCGACCACATAAGGTCGTCCCAGGACATCTGGGACGAGATCGTCGAGGCGGGGCGGATCCCCGGGACCACCAGCGCGCCCAGGCTCCAGCCCATCGAGACGCGCCTGGTCATGCTCCAGACCGGGATGCGCGCGCCCATGGGCATCAAGGTCCGGGGTCCGGACATCGAGACCCTGGAGCGGGTGGCGATCCAGCTGGAGGGGCTGCTCCGGGAGGTGCCCGCCGTGGAAGCGGCCACGGTCAACGCGGAGCGCATAGTGGGCAAGCCGTACCTGGAGATCGACGTGGACCGGGAGCGGACGGCTCGTTACGGCCTGAGCGTGGCGGACGTGCAGAACACCATCGCCATGGCCATCGGCGGGTTGGAAGCGACGACGACGGTGGAGGGGAGGGAGCGCTACAACATCCGCGTCCGCTACCCCCGGGAGCTGCGAGGCGACCCGGAGGAGATGAGCCGGATCCTAGTGGCCGCGGGTTCCAGCACGGGCGGCGGCATGGGCCCCATGGCCACCGCCGGCGGCGGGGCGGCGCGCCTCACGTCCGCTTCCGGCGGACCCATCCAGGTCCCGCTCTCCGAGGTGGCGGAGATCAGGTACGTCCGGGGGCCGGAGATGATCCGGTCCGAGAACACGTTCCCCGTCTCCTACGTGACGTTCGGCGGCCGGACGGGCATGGCCGAAGTGGAGGTGGTGGAGCAGGCGCAGGCGTATCTGAACGAGCAGATGAGGGAGGGACGGCTGTCCCTGCCCGGCGGCGTGAGCTTCACCTTCGCCGGCGCCTACGAGAACCAGCTCCAGGCGGCAAAGACGCTGCGGGTGGTGCTGCCCGTGGCCCTGATGCTGATCTTCCTGATCCTCTTCTTCCAGTTCAGGAGCGTGCCCAGGACGCTGATCGTCTTCAGCGGCATCGCCGTGGCGTGGGCCGGCGGGTTCGTCATGATCTGGCTCTACGGCCAGGGCTGGTTCGGTAACTTCGACATCTTTGGCGCGAACATGCGGGAGCTGTTCCAGCTCCAGGCCATCAATCTGAGCGTGGCGGTCTGGGTCGGGTTCCTCGCCCTGTTCGGGATAGCCGTGGACGACGGCGTGGTCATGATGACCTACCTGCGCCAGAGCTCGGAGGAGCAGCCGACCGATTCCGTGGAGGGCATCAGGGAGGCCACGGTCCAGGCGGGGCTGCGACGCGTGCGGCCATGCCTCATGACCAGCGCCACCACCATCCTGGCACTGCTGCCGGTGTTGACCGCCACCGGCAGGGGCGCGGACATCATGATCCCCATGGCCATCCCCAGCGTGGGGGGCATGAGCCTGGTGCTGCTCACCATGTTCACCGTGCCGGTGCTCTTCGCCTGGGCGGAAGAGCGGAAGCTGCTCCGCGCAATGGAGACGGATGGCTGAGTGACGGAGAGGTCGGTAGCAGGTTTGAGATAGCAGCAAATCCAAAACAAGGGGGTCGATATGATGAGAGTGAGTCGGAGCGGGTTGGCGGGAGCGGCGGTGGTAGCCGTGATGGCAATGGCGGGAATGGCCGTAGCGGTTGGTAACGCCCGGGCGGCGGTCCCGGCGGCGGACGATCCGCCGGTGACCCGGATCGAGATCGAGGTCGGGGCCCGGGGCTTCGTGCCCTCCGAGATTGAGCTGGTGGCTGGGGAGAAGGTGGACCTGGTGTTCACCCGCACCACGCCGTCAGGTTGCGCGGCGCAGGTCCACATCCCGGAGCTGGGTGTAGAACGGACCGACCTGACGCAGGGAGAGCCGAAGACCGTATCCCTGACGCCGGAGAAGCCGGGCACCTACCAGCTCATGTGCGGGCACAACATGCTCAAGGCCAAGGTCAAGGTGGTGGCCCCGGGCTCCTGAGCCCGAGCGGCACGGGGAGTGGAGCCGGACATCGTCCGCCCCCGCTGACCACCGATAGCGGCCCTGCGGGGGCGATGCGTGCAGTGATACCGCTCAGCGTCGTCCGCGCAGGGCCGCCGTTGCCAGATCCAGCGTCCTCTGGCCGTATACCACCAGCCGGTTCCACAGCAGGAGCCTGGGCAGGTAAACGAGCCGGGAGATGGGCAGGTCGGGCGGCGGCGCGTCGGAGCGCCACCGGTAGACCTGGACGCCGTTCCACCAGGCCGCGTCCTTGTAATGCGGCGCCCGGATGTCCAGCACCGGCTCGAGGGCGGGCACGTGCCGCTCGAAGAGCTGGTTCGCGGCGCGGACGGGCTGGTCATCGGTGTCGTCGATGATTATGGCGGCGTCGGGAGCGAGCCAGGGACGGATCAGCCGGAGCGCGTCGAACTGGTCGCGGAACCGGTGTGACCCGTCGTAGAAGTAGGCGCCCACACGGGCGGGCTGCCACGGGGCGGCGTCCAGGAATTCCCGGAAGTCACTGGCGTAGACGTCAACCTGGTTGTCCGGGCAGTGGACAGCCAGGTGCCGGTCCAGCGACCTCCGGCAAGCGCCCAGCTTGGAGAAGTCGTCGCACGCGACCAAGTGCTTCCGGTCATTGCCCCTGCTCGCGCCGATGAGGCTGAGCCCCTGCCACGTGCCCACCTCCACGTATACCTCTCCCGGCTCCATGTGCTGGACCGCCAGGTTCAGGAGCATGAGCTTGTTCTCCGTGGCGAAGCCGGGGACCCAATCGGGCAGATCGGCCAGTCGCCGATCCGCGGGGTGAGGCGCGTCGGAGATAGTGTCGCCGTCAGTGTCTCCCCATTGCTCCTTGCACGATCCCATGAATCCTTCGAAGTCCATGCTCCTCCTGCGGTCACCCGCGGCACGCGGCGGGAATGGTCGGCAAACCGAGGGCGGAGCTCACCGCGTGGCGAGCCCCGCCCGTCCAGTCAGGTCGCGCAATCGGTGTGCCCGGCAGTCGACCCGCCAGAGCGTTCCCACGGCGGTCGCAAGCCGCGACGATGCAGGTTACACGGCCGGGACAGGAAGCTGCGAGACCGCCGGTTGGAATCGGGAAGCGGGCCTTCTATCGCTTCCCGTACTCCAGGGCCGCCCTCTGGACCATCGCGAACGCCAGCATGGTGACCAGGAGGAAGGAGCCGCCGTAGCTGAGGAAGGGCAGCGGTATCCCGGTGATGGGCATGACGCCGACCGTCATGCCGATGTTGACCACCGAATGGGTGAACCAGACGGCCAGGATGCCGAAGGCCAGGATCCCCGCGAAGGGGTCTGGTGTCCGCTCGGCGATCCGGGTGATGCGCAGGAAGATCGCCCCCAGGACCAGCAGCACGGCCGTGGTTCCCACGAAGCCCAGCTCCTCGCCTATAACACTGAAGATGAAGTCGGTGTGCTGCTCGGGCAGGAAGTCGAGCCGTTTCTGCGTGCCCAGGGTGAAGCCCTGGCCGGTCAGCCCGCCGGCGCCAATCGCCACCTGGGACTGGATGAGCTGGTAGCCCGCTCCCTGGGGGTCCATGGCGGGGTCCAGGAAGACCAGGAGCCGGTTCCGCTGGTAAGGCGCCAGGGACTCCCACAGTGGTATGGCAATGGTCCCCGCGGCCAGGTTGGTGGCCAGGACGAACACCGTGTCCCTGAGAGCCGGGCGGTAGAGCAGAAGGAAGCCGATGAGCCCGAACATGTAGACGCTGAAGATCAAGGGCTCGAAGGCCAGGAGCAGGCCGATGGCGGGGCTGACCAGCATGAAGAGGACGCCATAGGGTGTGCCGCCCCAGAACAATGCCGCCAGGAGGACCACGATGAAGACCAGGGCCGTGCCCAGGTCCGGCTGCACCACGACCAGGGCCATGGGCACCACCACGAGGGTGATGGGCAGCCACAGGTCGAAGACCGACTGTGGTGGCGCCCGCCAGCCGCCCACGATGCGGGCCAGGAGGATGACGGCCGCCAGGTTGGCGAACTGGGCCGGCTGAAGCAGCAGCGGCCCCAGGTCCAGCCACCGGCGAGTAGCCTGACCGGTACCGTAACCGGTCCCGATGAAGAGCGCGGCCACCAGCATCCCGATGGTCAGGATGTAGAACGGCCAGGCGGCCCATTCCACCCAACGCAGCTGGACTCGCCACATGATAATGACGGCCATGACGCTGCCGATCCCGAGCCAGAGGAGCTGGCGCTGCCAGAGCCCTCTGATGGCCAGGCGGGGAGTGTCCAGCACTCCTGCGGAATAGATCATGGCCACGCCGAACAGGGCCAGCCCCAGGACCAGGATGGCGAGCCAGGGGTCTCCTAAAGCGCCGCGGATGCGTGCCAGTACCTTCATTCGATCTATGCGCTAGTGGGTCGCGTACGGGGGGACGGACTCGGTGGCGGGCCACTGGTCTGGTCAGCGTTATGTCCGGTCCCCCGTTCGATCAAGCCGGCACCCCCTGGTCGGTGGCGGCGGGCACGGGATCGGGCGCCGGCTCGGCTCCGAGGGGCGCCTCGATGGGTGTGGCCTCGTTGCCCAGCATCACCGCCAGCCAGCGGAAGTCGTCGGTGTACTCCAGGGCGATGCGGACCACCACAGTGAGCGGCACGGAGAGCAACATTCCGACCGGCCCCCACAACCAGCCCCAGAACACCAGGGATATCACCACAACCATGGTGGACAGACCGAAACGTCGACCCATCAGGTGCGGCTCGATCAGGTTCCCCAGCATGATGTTGACCGCCAGGTAGCCGCCCGCCGCCAGCACGGCGCTCCACGGGCCGAGCTGGAGCATGGTGAACAGGACTGCCGGGATCGCGGCGATCAGTGAGCCTACGTTCGGAACGAAGTTCAGCAGGAACGCCATCATGCCCCAGAGCACCGGGAAGTCCACCCCGATGAACCAGAGCCAGAGCGCCACCAGCACGCCCGTGGTCAGGCTGATGGCGGTCTTGATTGCCAGGTACCGCTGGATATCCCGGACCGCGCTGCCGAACCGGCTCAGGTCCGCGTCTCCGCGGCCGATGGCGGCCCGCAGCTTGGCCGGGAAGCCTGTGGCCTCGGAGAGCATGAAGATAGTGAAGAGGACCACGATAGCGGTGGACGACAGCAGGCCCGCCGCCCGGACCACGAAACCGCCGAGCAGGTCCATGATCCGCTCCGGCTCCGACAGCATGGTGGAGTAGAAGCCGTCAGGGACCGGGACGCCCCGCGCGTCCAGCGCGGCCAACGTCGAGAACTCCAACTCCCGTAGCCGCTCCACGTACACGGGCAGGACCGTCCGGATGTCCGTCAATGAAGCCGAGCCCACCAGGATCACCAGGCCCAGGAACGTGAACGTGGCCAGCACCACCAGCAGGACCGCCAGCGGCGTCGGCACGCGCAACCGCCGCAGCCACTGGAGCAGCGGGAAGTTGATCACGGTGATGAACACGGCCAGCACCAGCGGCACCAGGATCGGCGCCGCCGCTCTCAGCCCGGCGACCAGGACAACCAGCCCGGCCGCACTCAGCAGGAATCGAGTGCCAGCAGATGCGTTTACCGGAGTCATCCACGTTCCAACGAAGGTGAACCAGCGTCGGGAAACAATACCCGCGCTGGCGCCATTCGGTCCACTGAAACCCATGCACACCACGGGCCGCCACGGTCGCGTTGAGTCCTGCCTGTAGCCCGCACCGGGAGGGTCGCCCGGCCGCCCGCCGGAGCGGGCAAAAAGTGCCCCGCGTCGCCACATTTGTGCACGGGGTCCGTACACCCGCGTTACGACTGCGGAGCGACCCCCTCGTGCCCGCTCGAGAGGGCGCTGTCGGCCGCTCCCAACGTGGCGGCGCTCCCCAGATAGCCGTGGGGTGCCAGGCCGGTGGCGAGCATCACGGAGCTGATATCCTCGTGCTCCGTCCAGGTGGGCGACTCCTGGTTGGCCGGGTCGACCCAGAAACCCAGGATACGGTCCTTCAGTGGGATGTGGGCCGCGATGCGGTCCAGGGCCGCCCGTGCGTCGTCGTCAATTCCCGACCTGGCGACCGCCGCGTGTTCCCGTAGCCGCTCCGCCGCCGCCAGTCCGAGGCTCAGTCCCAACTCACGGAACGCCAGCCGCCTGTGGGCCGGCCCTTCAGGGAAGCGGCCCGTGGCCGTCAGCTCCAGGCTCCTGGCCGCGTCGCTCAGCGCCCGTCCCACCAGGCCCGGTGGCACCGTCCTGACCGCCGAGTCCTGAGTGGACTCCGAGGCGCCGACTCGCGCGAGCTGCCAGGCGGCGGCCAGGAGCCCGCCGATCCCCAGGGCGTCGGACGTGACCCAGGAGCGGCCCCGGCACATCTCGCTCAGATCGTTGACCTCAGGGCTCAGTCCTCGGCCCGCGCTGCCGGGCGCCGCCATGGAGCGGGCCAGCGTATCCAGCTCGGCGGCCACGGCCAGCCCGTCCAGGGGGTCGTGGTGTCCCATGGACGGGACAAGGGGGCGCGACAGGTCGATGCTCATCTTCCAATAGAGCGCCTTGCCCCCGGGCGCCTCCGGGGCCGGGTGCGCGAAGGCGGCGTGGGCGGAGCGGGCCAGCTCCGCGGCGTAGCGGAGCAGCTCCAGGTCGCCCAGCTCCTCCGCGGACCGGACCAGGGCGTGCATCCAACGGGTCAGGTAGTGGTAATACTGGCCGTCCCGCTCCCACTCCAGCTCGTCGTCGAACGGCTCGTGCGGCCCCCGCTCCGGTAGAGGCTTGCCGATCCGGAGTCCGGCGATGGTCGGATGCCGCTCTCCGTCCTCGTCCGGCAGCCCGCTGATCCAGCCGGTCCGGTCGCTGTTCTCCGCGTGTCGGCCCAGCACATGGTGGACCTGGTGGATCAGGGCGCGGAGGCGGTCACGCCACCTCGCGTCGCCCGTTTGCCGGTGGAGTGCCAGGTAGTTGGACGCCGCGAAGGCGTCGGTCCACAGGTACCGCCTGGGCGGACGATCGGCCGTCAGGCCCGTGCGCTCGCCGAACGATTCCATGATCCGCTCCACCCGCGGCGTCTGGCGCGTCATGCTCCCTCCCGCGTGTCACGTCGTGCCCGATGTACAACAACCTGGCATCATCGGCAACGAAAGGCAGACCGCACGGATAGCGCCAGACCGGACTGGCGCGGGTGCTGCATCCCAGGAGAGGCATGAGCGCGAACACGATGGCCGGCGAGCCGGTCCCGGATGAGCTGGTGGCGGACGTAGTGGCGATCATGGAGGCCTACCGGAAGCATCATCCCGATCCGGGAATGCCGGAGCAACAGGTGTCCTTCGGGACCTCGGGGCACCGGGGATCCTCCGTACGCCGCACGTTCAACGAGGACCACATCCTGGCCATCGCCCAGGCGGTGGCTGAGCACAGGGCCCGCCAGGGGATCTCCGGGCCCATGTACCTGGGCAAGGACACACATGCCCTGTCGGGGCCCGCCCTGGAGACAGCACTCCAGGTCCTCACCGCCCACGACGTCCGCGTGGTGGTGGACTCGGCCTCTCCGTACACACCCACGCCCGTCATCTCCCACGCCATCCTGTCAGCACGGCGCCGGGCCGAGAGCCACGCAGGCGAAGCGGGCGAGCGTGCGGACGGGCTGATCATAACACCATCCCACAACCCGCCGGAGGACGGCGGGATCAAGTACAACCCGCCCCACGGCGGGCCCGCTGACACGGACGTGACCTCGGTGATCCAGGACCGGGCCAACGAGCTGCTGGCGGGCGGACTGGCCGACGTGAAGCGCCAGTCCTGGGGCGAAGCGGGCGCGCTGGGGGCGGCGGAGATCGACGACCTCCGGAGCGCCTACATCCGGGACCTGGACCAGGTGGTGGACATGAAGCTGATCGCCGGTTCCGGGGTCCGCATTGGCGTCGACCCCATGGGCGGATCGTCCGTACACTACTGGGAGGAGATCGCCGACCGCTACGGGCTCGACCTCGAGGTCGTCAACCCCAGGATCGACCCGTCGTTCTCATTCATGAGACTCGACTGGGACGGTCGCGTGCGCATGGACTGCTCCTCGCCACACGCCATGGCCGGGCTCATCGAGCTCAGGGACCGGTTCGACGTGGCCGTGGGGCTCGACCCCGACGCCGATCGCCACGGGATCGTCACCCCGGGAGCCGGGCTCATGAACCCGAACCATTACCTGGCCGTCGCCGCCTGGTACCTCTTCCGGAACCGGCCGGACTGGCCGACCACGGCCGGCGTGGGGAAGACTCTCGTATCCAGCTCCATGATCGATCGGGTGGCACAGGACGCGGGCCGGACCCTGGTCGAGGTGCCGGTGGGGTTCAAATGGTTCGTCGACGGACTCCTGTCCGGAAAGATCGCCTTCGCCGGCGAGGAAAGCGCCGGGGCCACCTTCCTCCGCCGCGACGGGTCGCCCTGGACCACCGACAAGGACGGCATCATCCTCTGCCTCCTGGCAGCCGAGATCACCGCCACGACCGGCCGTGACCCGGGCGAGATCTACCAGGACCTGGAGAGCAGTTTCGGGAGCCCAGCCTACGAGCGGATCGACGCGCCCGCCACCACCGCCGAGAAGGCAGCCCTCAAGGCCCTGTCGCCCGACGACGTCGCCTCCGACGAGCTGGCCGGAGAGCCCATACTCAGGAAGCTCGCCAGAGCGCCCGGCAACGACGCCGCCATCGGCGGGATCAAGGTCGAGACCCGCAACGCCTGGTTCGCCGCAAGACCCTCAGGCACCGAGGACGTCTACAAGATCTACGCGGAGAGCTTCCGCGGTACCGACCACCTGCGCCGCATCCAGGACGAGGCCAGGCAGATGGTCAGCGACGCGTTCCGGAGCGCGGGGGTATAGCAGCAGCCCCGCACCCCGGAACAACCCGCGCCCGGCACAGGCACGGACGGGCGCCTGCCGGCACCAGGTCAGAAGACCAGCTCCAGGTCGGCGCACATGATGATCGTGCCCATCTCCGCCTCCGACAGGTGCACGTTCACATGGTAGTCAGCACCAGGCTCCACCGATTGCGGGACCGTGGCGGACGCCACCGCCGTGCCGTCCGTGTCCACCACCAGCCGCGGATAATCACCGTCCTCGCCCACGATGCCGCCGCCCTCGGCGCAGGTGTTGAAGTGGACGTGCCATGGACGAATTTCGCCAGGCTCGTCGCCCGCGATCTGGGCCGCGGCAATGAACGAAGCCGTACCCTCCACGAAGTGCACCGCCGTCTCGCCGCTCAGGTGCTCCCAGCCAGGCTCACCCTCCAACTGACCCTGCCAGACCCGCTCCAACGGCTGGGTCGTGGTGGTATCGCAACCCACCAGGACCACGCTGCACAACACGAGACACACCAGCCTGCTCATAATCACCTCCGCTTACAATTCGAGATCCGGCGGGTCCAGGGCTCCTCCTGCCGACTGTCCAACAGCCAGGCCGGCGTTGCCCCCCGCCGGGCAAACAGGTGTTTTTCGGGCAGCAGGTTGCGTGCCGGGCGTGGCGGGTTGTCAGCGCTTGCGGTCCAACACCATTCCAACCCTGGGCTGCTCGCCAGTATCCCAGTGGCGGAAGCGGGATACGTGGCCACGAAGACATCAGAGACCTGTCCCCAGGAGGTGCGGTCATGAGGTTTCACCTGGTCTCGGCGGTCGCCGCCGTCGTGATGCTCACCGCGTGCGTTGCCCATCAGCCGCCGCGCGAGACGGTGCTGGACGGCATAACCACCACCTACGACGAGATCTTCGAGGTGCCCGAAGTGGAGCGCTGGTGCGAGCGACTGGACTTCGAAGCCATGCGGGTCGATGTCGGTGACTGTGAGCTGTACGTGGAGGTCGAGGGCCAGGGAACGCCGCTGGTTCTCATCAATGGAGGTCCTGGCGGGACCCACCACTACTTCCACCCGCATTTCTCCCGCGCCGCCGGGTCCGCCCGGGTCATCTACTATGACCAGCGGGGGTGCGGGCTATCGTGTCGCGAGCCTGGCGGCGGCTACACCATCGCGCAGGCTGTGGAAGATCTGGACAGGCTGCGGCAGGCGCTGGGGATCGACCGCTGGGTCGTCGTCGGCTTCTCCTATGGCGGGCTGCTGGCGCAAGTCTATGCGACGAAGCACGAGGAGCACCTTGCGGGGCTGGTGCTCGTGGCGTCGGCGTTCGGCCCACACCTCCAGGCTCAGCCGTCGCGCCAGTACGAGTATATCAGCGACGAGGAACGGGCGCGCATGCAGGAGATCAACGAGATGCCCGGCCTGAACGGCCCGCAGCGCATGTACAACCGGTATCTGAACGGAGACTGGAAACGCCAGAACTTCTACCGCCCCACGCGGGAGCGGCTGGCGGAGCAGGCGCGCTACGAGTGGGTGCACGATCGGGCGTTTCGCCCCGGGATCATCGAGAGTCTGGCCGACGTGGATCTCGAGGGCGCGTTCCACGACTTCACGGTTCCGACGCTGATCATGGAGGCGAAGTGGGATCTCACGTGGGGCGCGGACAAGCCGGCGCTGTTCCACGGGGAGCACCCGAACGCCGAGCTGCTCTTCTTCGAGCGGTCGGGCCACAGCCTCTTCGCCGATGAGCCGGAGCGCTTCTTCACCGAGCTGGAGAGGTTCGTCCATTCGCTACGGTAGACCGCCGTACTCGCGCTACTTTCGGCGCTAAGTTCCTCGGCCGACGCGCGCGGCGATCTTCTCGAGTGCGATGCCCCAGCCGATGAACAAGGCGAGGACCAACATGGTGGTGACGAGCGGGCGGGCGCGACCGGCCATGACCGCGGCCGTCCGCAGCGTGTCGGGCAGGAGCGCCGCCAGGACGGCCAGGACCAGCAGGCCCAGGATGGCACCAGCCCAGGCCCCGCCCGCCCGGGTCAGCGCCCTGAGGAGAAGGTAGGGCGTGCCGCCGACGATGCCGACCATGGTGCCCATGGCCACGACGTCCAGCGTGGCGGCCCAGGAGGGACGGCTGAGCGCCGGCGCAATGGCCGCAATGATCCACAACAAGGCACCCGCGCCGAGCCCCAGGACCAGCGCGGCGATCCAGGCGGGAGCCAGGAGGCGGGCAAGCGACAGGTGATTCATCTCTTATTCCCCCGGAACGTGCGAAAGCTACCGGTCCGCGCGCGCTCGATCAAACCACGGCGCGGCCGCCGGGGATGAGGCGAGGGCGGTGAGAGACTCTGAGTGGCTCCCCCACACGCGTCCGGGGTAGGACAAGCCAGTTGCCAGTAGCCGCTCGGGCTGTAGTTTTCTGCCTATCAGGTTTGTGCAGTCACGCCGAACCTGGCCGACTGGCCAGGCGCATGCCGGAAGACGCAGCCAGGGGGGGGCAACAATCTGGAGGGCTAGACCTAACTGGTAAGGCAGCGGTCTTGAAAACCGCCGGG
>SLCC01000084.1 GCA_007126035.1 Gemmatimonadota bacterium | reverse complement strand
TCGAACTCCGAGCTCCGAACTCCGAGCTCCGACCGCCCCGCCAGCACCCGGCCGCCGGTTGCCAGGCTTCGGTGGGTTGTGGGGCGGGTGGCGGGCGCTCGAACTCGAGTGCCCCGTGCTTCGTGCGCGTGCTTCGTGCGTGGCGCGTCACCCGAAACGGCCGCACGCGGATCTAGCAACGAGGCACGGGTATGCGCACTCGTGGACCGCACGCCGTACGCGTGGACCGCACGCGTGGACAGGAGTTCGAACGCGCCGCGAAGCCCGGCCACGCCGCGAACCGGGGGTGAGGAGGTGCGGGGTGGTCGGAGTTCGGAGTTCGGAGCTCGGAGCTCCGAGCTCGATGCTCGATGCTCCGATGCTCGATGCTCGATGCTCGGGGTGGGGCAGGTGCAGTCGGAGCTCTCGCCTTGTCTCCCGGTCCGGGTCGTTCTACTCTCCCGCACCATTTATCGGCGAGGAGACAGGTGCGAGCGCTCATAACGGGGATCACGGGGCAGGATGGCAGTTACCTGGCGGAGTACCTGCTGGAGCGCGGTTACGAGGTCCACGGTCTGGTGCGGCGGGTGGCGCTGGAGGATCCGGAGCGGCGGTTCGGGCGGATCGGTCACCTGGCGGACCGGCTGACGCTGCACTCGGGCAGCCTGGAGAGCTATCCCAGCATCTTCCAGGTCTTCAGCCGGGTGGAGTTCGACGAGTGCTACCACCTGGCGGCGCAGAGCTTCGTGGCGGAGAGCTTCGCCGATGGGTTCTCCACCATGAACACCAACATCAACGGGACCCACTACGTGCTGGCGGCGCTGCGGGAGCTCCAGCCCGGGTGCCGCTACTACTTCGCCGGCTCAAGCGAGATGTTCGGCAAGGTGGCGGAGAGCCCTCAGAACGAGACGACCAGGTTCCACCCCCGCAGCCCGTACGGCATCAGCAAGGTGGCGGGCTATTACCTGACGCTCAACTACCGGGAGGCGTACGACATATTCGCCGCCAGCGGCATCCTCTTCAACCACGAGAGCCCTCGCCGCGGACACGAGTTCGTCACCCGCAAGATCACCAGCGCCGTGGCCCGCATCAAGCTGGGCCTGGCCACCGAGCTGCGGCTCGGCAACCTGGACGCCCGCCGCGACTGGGGCCACGCCCGTGACTACGTGCGCGCCATGCACCTGATGCTCCAGCACGACGTCGCCGACGACTTCGTGGTGGGCACCGGCCAGAGCCACACGGTGCGGGAGTTCTGCGAGCTGGCCTTCGGCGAGCTGGGGCTGGATTACCGGGACCACGTGGTAACCGACCCCCGGTTCATGCGGCCCGCCGAGGTGGAGCTCCTGCTGGCCGACCCGACCAGGGCCCGGGAGCGGCTCGGCTGGGAACCGTCCTACACCTTCCAGGACCTGGTCCGGGAGATGGTCCGCTCCGACCTGGAGGAGCTGGAGTCCCGCCGGACCGGGACCTGACCCGCCGCCCACGCGACGCGCCAGCCCACCCGCCGCCCACGCGACCTGCCAGCCCACCCGCCGAGCCGCTGGCGCCGGCCGGGGCGCCGGCGCTAACATTCGTACGTTACACGGCACGTTTCACGCACCGTGACCAGGCCCCCCCGGAACGTCGACGCTCGGCGGGGTAGGATTGGGGGTCGGGTACAGGTATGTCATCCAGCCGGGGAGGACCGTTGGAATCCAGCACATCGACCGGGTCACGTACCGGCGCGCGAGGCGACAAGCCCGCGCCACCGCCGGCGACCGCGCCCGACGGCAAGGACGGCGAGGCCACCGCCCCGTCACCCGCCGACGTCGCCAGGGACGATGTGGGCCCGACAGCCAGGGGCGACGGGGCCGGGGCCGACGTCTCCGCCTCCGGGGCCGACGTCTCCGCCTCCGGGGCCGAGGTCTCCGACCCCGGGGCCGACGTCTCCGCCTCCGGGGCCGAGGTCTCCGACCCCGGGGCCGACGTCTCCGACCCGGCGGCCGACTTGGCCGACGAGCGGGCGGCGCGGATCGAAGAGGCGCTGGATAGCCTGCCGTCCCGTCTGCGGCAGGCGGTGGAGCCGCACCTGGACCGGCTGGACGTGGAGGTGATCGCCCGGGCCTACCAGTTCGCGGAGACGGCGCACCGGGGCCAGAAGCGGGCGTCGGGCGACTCCTACATCGTCCACACCACGGAGGTGGCCCGGATCCTGGCGGAGATCCACCTGGACACCGTGTCCGTGGCGGTGGGCCTGATCCACGACACCGTGGAGGACACGCCGCGCACCATGGAGGAGGTCCGGGCCGAGTTCGGCGACGAGATCGCCCAGGTGGTGGACGGCGTCACCAAAATCGGCAAGGTGGAGTTCCGGTCGAGCACGGAGCAGCAGGTGGAGAACTACCGCAAGCTGCTGCTCAGCATGGCCAGCGACGCGCGCGTGATCCTGATCAAGCTGGTGGACCGGCTGCACAACATGCGGACGTTGGACCATCTGCGGCCTGACAAGCAGCGGCGGATCGCGCTGGAGACGCGGGAGATATACGCGCCGCTGGCGCATCGGCTGGGGATGGCGCAGATCAAGTGGGAGCTGGAGGACCTGACGTTCAAGCACCTGGAGCCGGAGGCGTACCGGGACCTGGTGAAGCGGGTGAAGGACCGGCGCACGGAGCGGGAGGAGTGGGTGGAGGCGCTGCGTCGTCCGCTGGAGACGGAGCTGCGCAAGGCGGGGATCCCGTGCGAGGTGTACGGCCGGCCGAAGCATCTGTGGTCGATCTACCGGAAGATGGTGCAGCGGGATCGTCCGTACGAAGAGATCTACGACCTCATGGCGATCCGGGTGATCACCGACTCCATCGCCAATTGCTACCACGCGCTGGGCGTGCTGCACAACCAGTGGACGCCGCTGCAGGAGCGGTTCCACGACTACATCGCCACGCCCAAGTCGAACATGTACCGATCGCTGCACACCACGATCTTCGGCCCGGGCGGTCGGCTGTACGAGATCCAGATCCGGACGACGGAGATGCACCGGACGGCGGAGTACGGGATCGCGGCGCATTGGAAGTACAAGGAGGGCCGGCCCGTGCCCACGCCGGGCGGCGGCGACGAGGTGGACGAGACGCTGACGTGGTTCCGGCAGGTGCTGGAATGGCAGCAGGACACGCGCGAGCCGGAGGAGTTCATGGAGTTCCTCCGGATCGACCTGTTCCAGGACGAGATCTTCGTGTTCACACCGAAGGGCGACGTGAAGCAGCTGCCGAAGGAGGCGACGCCCATCGATTTCGCCTTCGCGGTGCACACGGAGGTGGGACTGCGCTGCTCGGGCGCGCGGGTGAACGGCCGGATCGCGCCGCTGAGCCGCGAGCTGCGCAACGGCGACACGGTGGAGATCATGACGGACGACCGGCAGCGGCCGTCCCGTGACTGGCTGGGCTTCGTGAAGACGGCGCGGGCCAGGCAGAAGATCCGGCAGTGGATCCGCCAGGAGGAGTTCGACAGCTCGCTGAAGCTGGGCAAGGAGATCCTGGACCGGGAGCTGAAGAAGCGGAAGACGGGCAAGCCGGAATCGGCGGCGATGGACCGGGCGGCGGATGCGGCGGCGCTGCCGACGTTCGACCACGTGCTGGCGGCGCTGGGCCGTGGCGACCTGGGCCTGAACGCCATCGTGACGGAGCTGTTCCCGGACCGGGACACCAGCGCCGCGGCGACGCGCACGCCCAACGCCTTCGAGCGACTGGTGGACCGGGTCCGAGGCTCGAGCAGCGCTGTGCGGATCCAGGGGCTGGAGAACCTGATGGTCCGCTACTCACAGTGCTGCCAGCCGGTGCCGGGCGACAACGTGATCGGCTACATCACGCGGGGCCGCGGCATCTCCATCCACCGCAAGGACTGCCCGAACGTGCTGAACCTGGCCAACGACCCGGAACGGCGTGTGGAGATCGAGTGGAAGGCAGAGGCGGGCGACCGGTTCTTCGTCCGGCTCATTGTTGAGGGCGACGACCGCCGTGGCCTGCTGGGCGAGATCGCCAACGCCATCACCACCACCGGCACCAACATCTCCTCCGCCGAGGTCCACGGCGTGGAGGGCGGGATGAGCGGGAGCTTCGTCGTCGAGGTGGAGAACCTGAGTCACCTGAAGAAGGTGCTGAGGTCGGTTCGCGGAGTGAAGGGGGTGCTGGGCGTGGAGCGGCGGGAGCATTTCGCGGGGTCGGAGATGGAGGGCTGAGGGCGCGCGCCTCGGGCGCGCGCAGGCGGGCGGCGGGCTT
>SLCC01000173.1 GCA_007126035.1 Gemmatimonadota bacterium | reverse complement strand
GGCGACGACGACAGTGGCGACGACAGTGGCGACGACAGTGGCGACGGCGGGGGCGATGGCGACAGTGGCGACGACGGGCGGGGCGGCCCCAGGATCCTGGTGCTCCCCTGGCTCGAGGCGGACCGGCGCTCGACCCGGGCCGACGTCGTCTCGTTCGACGTGCCCTTGGACGCCGACATCCTCGGCGAGCTCCACTCACGGGGCGGGACCATCCTGGTGACGCCCACGGAGCTGCCCCACCTGCACCAGATCGGCGCGCGGGCGGGCATCGCCCTGAAACCGGTGAGGAGCCGGGCCCGGCCGGTCCTCGGACCCACGGAACGCGTGCGCCGACAGCTGCGGGAGACGGTCCAGCGAGGGGACCTGGCGGCGGACCTGGCCCTCATCGAGCCCCTGCTCGAAGAGTTCCCGGCCACCGAGCTCGCCGCCGCCGCGCTTCAGCTGGCCAGGGCCGCCGGCGCTGCCCGCGCCGCGGCCACGGAAGGGGAAGCGCAGCCCGGCCGCGTGAGCGAGCCGGCACGATCCACAGCGGCCCCGTCCGCGCCGCCACCCGTGAGCACCTGGGTGCGCCTGTTCATCAGCGCCGGGACCCGCGACGGTCTCGGCCCCGGTGACCTGGTAGGTGCCATAACGGGCGAGGCGGGGCTCCAGGGCGCCCAGGTAGGGAAGATCGAGATGCGAGACACACACAGCACCGTGGAAGTGCCTACCGAGTCAGCCAGCGCCGTCATCCAGGCCCTCAACGGCCGGAGCCTGAAAGGACGGAGCCTGCGAGTGGACTACGACCGCCGGGAACGGACGCCACGTCGCCCGCCGCCGCGAGGCGGGCCCCGGGGTAGCGGCGGCCCGGGCAAGCGGCCCAGGCCAGGCGGCGCCAGCGGCCGGACCTGAGCGCCCGTTTGCCCGTTACCCCGAACGGCCCGGCACGACCCGGCAACAAGGCCCCGACGCGTCCTGGCGCGCCGGGGCCTCCGTCGTTCTCCGTGTCGAGCCTACTTCACCGCGTCCTTGAGTGCCTTGCCGGGCCGGAACGACGGGCTGACGGTGGCGCCGATCCTGATCTCCTCGCCGGTGCGCGGGTTCCGCCCTGTCCTGGGCTTACGCTCCCGCCGCTCGAACGTGCCGAAGCCGGTTATCTGCACCTTCTCGCCCTTCTTCAGCGCCTGCATGAACAGGCCGTCCTTGGTGTTGAAGAGGGTGTCGACGGCCCGCTGCGCGTCGGCCTTGCTCATGTCGGCTTTGCTCGCCAGATCCTGCACCAGCTCGGACTTGTTCATGGAGTAGCTCCTGGACGTGGTGAATTCTTGGGATAGTGTCACGGCTCGACTGCGGTCTCCTCTTGCGGCATTCGCCCCACGTCGGGTGGGCTGGAAACTACCATTCCTGTCAGGCTCCGAACTTGCCGAAACCCAGCCGTCACGCCACGTTCTTCCCGCAACCAGCCTGGCCGAAAGGCTCCGATAGAGTAGAGCCGCTCCCGGACCGCGTCAAGGGAAACGGGCCACGGCGCCCCTGGCCTTCCGGAACCGAAGGCCCACAACGCTATCCGAACGGATCATGATCCCTGGTCATCACCAGCCTGGCGCCGTGGAGATCTACCGGACGGCACTCTCCCGGCTCACACCAGCCGTGGGCGCGGACTTCGCCTGCATCTTCCTGCGCGACGAAGACGAGCCCGAGCTCCTCCGCCTCACCTGCGCTCTCAACTGGCCACAGTCCTCCGCCCGCTTCCTCGCCGACCTGCGCATCCGCGAAGGCCGGGGGCCCACAGGCCGGGCAGTGGGGACGGGCAGGCCGGTCCAGGTCCCGAACGTCTTCCAGGATCCCGGACTCCAGGACTGGTGGACGCCGGCAAGGGAGCTGGGATTCGTCGCCATGGTCTCCGTCCCCATCGTTCGTCACGGGCGGGTGGCCGGCGCGGCCAGCTTCTACTTCAACGACAGGAGACAGGTGGGGCTGGAGGACGACGAGCTCATCGAGCTGGTGTCCCGGGAGCTGAACGACGCCGCGGCGCTCAACAGCGGCCGGATCGCCTCGCCACCTCACGAGACAGAGCCGGGATCGCGCTGAAGCAATCAGACACCCGTCGCTCTCTCCGCAGCCGGGCCGCCTTGCCGGCCGGCGCTCCGGTCAGCCGCGACCGCGGCTTCCGCCGCAGCAGATGGCCGAGCCCGTTACCCAGCCCGTCCGCTGCGGAGCCGGAAAGGGTGCGCGCAAGGGAGGCCTGAGACTGGGGAGTGTGGAGCCTGGCTCCTTGCATCACGTCTCCTTTGGTGGGAGCGCCGGGACTCGCCCGGGCAGTGCCGCGAAATCAACGATAACGACGGGGCCGTGAGAATGGCGATGCGTAAACGCCATGCCGTCCGCCCTTACAGAATAGCCGCGGCTGGGTCTTCAGGCAAAGTGGGTATGCACCTGACTCAAAAGGACACCAGATCTAGTAGTCCCGCACAATTGCGGCGCCCCACGGGGCCGCCCGAGGTGCGCGAGGTACGAATCGCACAATGGGTCGGAATCGGGGCGGCGAGTGTGCATTTCGCGCGCCTCCCCCTCCGGCCACCACATCCAGGGGGTGGTTGAGTCAGGTGTATACCCACGTCAGGCAAAACAGATGACGCTCGGTTTGGGCGACCGGTTGGCGACCGGTTGGGCGCTCGGTGGGGCGCTCGGTGGGGCGACCGGTTGGGCGACCGGTGAGCGTCAGCTCCGGCTCCTCCGCTTCAGCTCCTCCAGGCGCTCCGCCGCCTCCCGCTCGCGCCTGGTCCGCTCCAGCTCCTGGAACTCGACCTCCCTGGGGTGGCGGTTCAGGTCTTCCAGCTCCATGGTCACCGCGGCCGCGCGGACGCTTGCCAGGGCCCGCTCCATCTCGTCCAGGTCACGCTGGCACAGCCGGCGCTCGGCCACCAGGACGTCGAGCTTGCGGGCCAGGACGGCGGCCCTTTCTTCGTGCCGCTGCCGGTACTCGGCTGCGAGCCGGGCGGTCTGGACATCTGCGATCTCCCTGGCCATCCGCTCGCGGCGGGCGCACACCTGTGCCTCGTCCCGCTCCGCCTTCTCTTCGCGCCGGCAGTCGGAGATCTCGCGGTCGAGGCGGTCCAGGCCATTCCGTGCGGCGGCGACCTGGTCGTACATCCCCCTGGCCCGGCCCTCCGGCCCCGCCTCGTCCTCCTGGAGCTCCTGCCAGAAGTTGTCCACCGCCTGCCGCCAGGCGTTCCTGAAGGTTTCGAACATCGTCACCCGATCACCCTTCTACCTGCCGCTTACCACTGGATGTTGCCCTGCTGGCTCGTGTCGATGTCTTCGGCGTCACCGCTCTGGAACAGGTACGCCTCCATGTTCTGCATCAGGAACTGTCGCGCCTCCGGCTCCCGCACGTCCAGCCCGTTGTGGTTGATCAGTGCCTGCTGGTACGCCAGCCACTGTCCCCAGCAGGCGGTACAGATGCTGGCGTGCACCCGCTCCCCCAGCTCGTTGCGCAGCGGCGGCCTGGCCAGCTGGGCGCCCGTCCGACCGCACCTCGCGCACTCGATCTCAGCCATTCATCCCTCCCCTTGCAGCGGCGGCACCGCCGCCATACTTGTTCAACAGAGTGCTGCCGCGCGTGGACACCGCACAAGGTATGCTGGCTTCACCTGCTGTCCACCCCTACCCCATCGACCCGAGCGCCATGGACGAATCCAGAAGCGGCTACGACTCAGCCGAGCCGCAACTGTGGTCGCTGCACCCCCGGGCCGTTCCTCTGTGGCGCCTGAAGGCCCTCTTCCGGGGCACGGTCCTGACCGCCGCGGTGCTGCTGGTCGAATGGTCGCTGGATCTGCCCCTGCCTTTCGGGCTGGCTACCATCGTGCTGGCGGTGCTGGTGGTCGCCAACGCCATCGTGACCCCACCGCTCCGCTACCGGGCGTGGCGGTTCGCCCTGCGGGAAGACGACCTCCTGCTCCGCTACGGCGTCCTGTTCCGCACCAGCGCCATCGTGCCCCACGTCCGGATCCAGCACGTGGACACGCATCACGGGCCCCTGGACCGGGCCCTGGGGCTGGCGGACCTGCTGGTGTACACCGCGGGCAGCCGGGGTGCCATCATGACCATCCCTGCCCTGGCCCGCGACGACGCCGAGAGCCTCAGAGACACGTTGGCGGAGCTGAGCGGTGCAGGCGATGCCGTCTGAGGCCCAGAGGCTACACCCCTTCGGCATCCTGTCCCGGGCGCTCCGCCTCGTCCGCCAGCTCCTGCTCCCGGCGGTCCTGGGCGGCGCGTCCATAGGCGACGACCTGGGCGGCATCCTGTTCTGGGTGCTCCTCCTCCTGGCGGTCCCGTCACTGCTGATCGGCATCGCCCACTGGATAGCTTTCCGATACCGCGTCGAGGCGGACGACCTCATCATCGACAGCGGCGTCCTGAGCCGGCGCCGGCGAGTCATACCCATCGACCGGATCCAGAACGTGGACCTGGAGCAATCGCCGCTCGAGCGGTTGGCCCGGGTCGCCGAGCTGAGGATCGAGACGGCGTCCGGCGGCCGTGAAGCGGAGGCCACCCTCAGCGTTCTCCCGCTGGACCAGGCCCGGGCCGTACAGTCCGACCTCCTGGCCCGGCGCAGACGTGCCAGGGAGCAGGCGCCGGGGGAGCAGGCGCAGGAGCCGGCGGCAGAGCCTCTGCTCCGCCTCTCCACCCCGGACCTGGCCCTGGCGGGCGCCACGTCGAACGAGGCAGGGCTCATCGCCGCCGGCCTGGCCACCCTCCTGGAGGTGGCCGGCAGGTTCGGCGCCCTGGCAGGGATCGGTGAGGTGGTGGACGACGCCGTCGCGGCGGGCGCCGGCGCGGGCGCCGTGGGAGTGGTCGCCGCCCTGGCCATCATGGTGCTGGCCTTCTTCGTCCTCGGCTGGCTCGTCTCCATCGTGGCCACGGTGGTCCGCTTCCACGGGTTCACCCTGACCCGGCACGGCGACGACCTGCGCCGGGAGCACGGCCTCTTCAGCCGGCGCCACACCACCGTACCCCTGGCCCGGGTCCAGGCGGTGCGCGTCGAGCAGACCCTGCCCAGGCGGGCCCTGGGGCTGGTGGCACTCAAGATCGACACCGCCGGCGCCGGCCCCCACGCTGGCTCCGGCGGCCGTGGCGAAGCACACATCCCCATCGCCAGGCTGCCGGACCTGGACAGGCTGCTGCCCAGCATACTGGCTGACGGGGCCGTCGACCCACGGCGCCTCAGGCCCGTGGCCCCCGCCTCCCGACGACGGGAGACGACCCGCCTCTCCGCCACCGCCCTCCTGGTCGCCGCGGCGCTGTGGGTGTCCGGGATCCCCCGGCCCTGGTTGGCCCTCCTGCTCCTCCCGGCCGCATGGCTCCTGGCCCGGGCCAGGTACCGGTCACGGGGCTGGGAACTGAGCCGGTCCCACCTGCTGGCCAGGGACGGGGTCCTGACCCGTACAACCTGGATCGTGCCCGAGCGGAAGATCCAGACGCTTCACGTCACACAGACGCCCTTCCAGCGCCGCTGGGACCTGGCCACGCTGCTCGTGGACACCGCCGCCGGCACCCGCGCCGCCCGCGTCATCGACCTGACCGGGCCCACCGCCGTCGCCCTCATGGACCGGCTCGCCGACCGTCGCGCAGACGACCCGCCGCACGCCGACCCTCGCGCACCGGGCGACCCGCCGCACGCCGACCGGCAGGCGCCCTGACCCTGCCCGGATGGTCTGGCTCGACGAGGAAGCAGGCGATCGGACCCGGACCCTCGCACCCCGGACTTCGAGAGGCTGTCTGGCAAACCCGCCGGCTTCGAGGGGTAGCACAATCTTCGAACAGCGTGACACGGAGGGCGCGGACGAGTCGGAGGACGCGGAGTGGGTATGGGTAAGGGTATGGCCCAGCGCTCTTACGGCTCCCGTCTCCGCGTCCTCGGTCTTCTCCGCGCCTTCCGTGTCACGCTGTCTGAAGGTTGCCACCGCCCCGAGGCATGAGAAGAGCCCTGATCCAAAACAGCCGGCCGGTTTGCGGGACAACCTCTCGGACCTCGAACTTCGGACTGGCACTGGACCCGGAGGCCGCTTACCAGTTATCCTCCCGCCCGGGCAGACGGATGGCGCGAGACGGTGGCCAGGGCGCCGTGCCGTTTCTGAGTACCTACGGCCGGGCCTGCCCGGCCCTGACGAGTGGAACATGGCTGACTACCGATTCCGCGTTTCCGACGCCTTCGCCGTACCCCTGAGGGGCTGGATCCTCCGCCTCAAGCTCCTGGAAGGCGACTTCGAGCCGCGCATGCTCGCCCGTGGCACGTCCTTCCTGCTCGTTGACCTGGACGGGCAGGAGCGGGAGACAAAGGTGCTGGGCCTGCCAGCCACGGCGGGGCGGCAGACCAAGGACCGGGTCCAGCAGAGCCGGGAGTTCGACATCCTCATTCCCGCTGAGGACGCTACCAGGGACGGCAGCGAGGTGACCCTCGGCTGGGAAGTCCGGCCACAGGGCTGAGACGGAACCCGGCGCATGGCCGTGCTGTGCGTCCGACACGTGGTCCTTGACATCCGCGCACCGCTCCGGCTGTATTTGCTCTTTCGATAAACACAGCGGGAGGAGTCATGCGAATGTCGGTGGCCGAGCTCGCCTCCAGTCTTGCCCACCTTGTCTGGGAAAGCTTCACTGACTTCCTGGAGCGGAGCCCCATTTCCGTCCCCGAGCAGGACGAGGCGGGCGGGACCGCCGTGATGGCCGTGCCGGCGGTCGACCCGGTGGAGGCGCTCATCTTCTTCATGTGGCTCCACACGCGGGCCTGCCAGCAGGCCTTCCCGTCCAGCCCGGAGCAGACCCGCCAGGTCCTTGACGCCATGCACCGGGCGCTGTACGAGGACCTGGAGGCCCGGGCCATTCCCAGGGTCCAGCTCCCACTCTTCGAGCAGCGGGTCAGCGCACGGTACCTCGAGTACTACGAGGCGGCCACGAACCTGACGGAGCAGAAGGTGGTGGAGGTGGCCGCCCGCCACATCCGTCCCGAGTCGCCGGGAGAGGACACCGCCGGGCACCGGGTAGTGCTGGGGCTGGCGGAATCGGCCACGGCCACGAGCGGGCCCCTGCTCGACTATCTCAAGGACATCCAGCTCACGGACGACTGAGGCGAGAGCGAGCCTCGCTCTTCTCTAGCCTCGATCTTCTCGAGCGTCGAACCGCCCCGCGAAGCGCGAGCTCCGAGCTCCGGGAGACCGTCCTGCAGACCCGTCGGGTAGCTGCACGGTGGTTTGGGACTCGCTGTACCAGCACGCTCCTCGGAGACAGCCACTCGCCGTCGCGCGGCTGGGCAGGTCGCGGGTTTGGACGGGGTGGAAGAGCCGGCGAGTCTGCAAGACGGCCTCTCCAGGTTAGCTGCTCCCCACCGACTCCGTAGCGCTGGTATCGTACTTGCCCTGTAGGGGTATGGGAAAAGGCTTTATCAGGACATGGATATAGTGGCTACGGACAAGCACATAGATCGGCCGGGACCTTTCTCGATCAAGGCCATCGCCAGCGCCCTGGCGGCCGTTGGCGTAGTGGTGGTGGGCGTGCTCGTCGCCGCGTACCAGACCTGCGGCTTCGAGGGGTGCCCTGCGGTGGAGCAGGTGGCGGGCTTCGTCCCGGACGAGGCTTCCATAGTCCTGGACCGCGATGGTCGGGAGGTCGACAAGCTGTACCGGGTCCGGCGAGTGGTGGTGGGCCTGGACTCCTTGCCGGAACACGTGCCCCAGGCGTTCATCGCCACCGAGGACCGCAATTTCTACGATCACAGTGGCGTGGACCTGCCGCGGGTGGTGGGTGCAGCGTGGCGGAACCTGCGGACCAGAGGGATCGCCGAGGGTTTCAGCACCATCACCATGCAGGTGGCGCGGAACGTCTTCCCCGATCGTCTGCCCATGCGCGATCGGACGTTGAACCGGAAGATCGCGGAGATCAGGGTCGCGCGTCAGATCGAGTCTCGCTACCACAAGGACGAGATCCTCGAGCTGTACATGAACCAGATCTACTTCGGTGCCGGCGCGTGGGGTATCGAGGCGGCGGCGCAGGAGTATTTCGGCAAGTCGGCCACGGAGCTCACGCTGGCGGAGGCTGCGCTGATAGCGGGATTGCCGCAGGCGCCTTCCCGGTTGAACCCCCGTGAGAACATGGAGGGCGCCCTGGAGCGTCGGCAGACGGTGCTCCGGCGGATGGAGGGCAGCGGCTTCATCGATGCCGAGCAGGCGGCGGAGGTGGAGCCGGAGCTGGGCCGCTCCAGGGTCGAGTCGCCGGCCCGGGCGCCGCACTTCGTCGAGCAGGTGCGTCGCACGCTCCAGGAGCAGCTTGGCGACGAGGTCTACACGGGCGGTTTCCGCATCCACACCACGCTGGACCTGGACGCCCAGGAGGCGGTGGAGCGGGAGCTGAGCTCGCAGCTGGAAGGCATCGAGGCGGGACGCTACGGCTACTTCGCCCACCCCAGCTATAATGCCGTTGTCTCCGATACCAGCCGTGTGGTGGAGAGCGCCACCACGCCCTACATCCAGGGCGCGGCCGTGGTCATGGACGTGCACACCGGTGACGTGCTCGCGCTGGTGGGCGGGCGTGACTTCGAGGACTCGAAGTTCAACCGTGCCACCCAGGCCAAGCGACAGCCGGGCAGCGCGTTCAAGCCGTTCGTCTACGCCGCCGCCATCCAGGCCGGTTACCCGCCGAGCCTGGTCCTGGACGACACTCCCTACCGCTTGGTGCGGAACGGCCAGGTCTGGGAGCCGCGCAACTACGGCGGCTCCTACGCCGGTGACATCACCATGCGCCAGGCGCTGGTCCATTCGAAGAACGTGGCCACCGTGCGCCTGGCCGAGCAGGTGGGCCTGGGACGGACCATCAGCGTGGCCCGGCAGCTGGGGATCAACAGCGACATACCCCACTTCCCGTCCGTGGCCATAGGCGCGGCGGAGGTGACGCTGCTGGAGATGGTCACCGCGTATTCCGCCTTCGCGGCCCTGGGCCAGCGGCCGGAACCCCGCTTCATCACCCGCGTCACCGACCGGCACGACCGCACCATCTGGCAGGCCTCGCCGCGTACCCAGAACGCCCTGCCCCGGGACGTCTCGTTCCTGACCGTGGACCTGATGCGGGACGTGGTGAACCAGGGTACCGGCGCCCCGATACGCACCGCCGGGTTCCGGGCGCCGGCCGCCGGGAAGACGGGCACCACCAACGAGTCCGCCGATGTCTGGTTCCTGGGTATGACACCAGCTGTGGCCGCCGGCATCTGGATAGGGATGGACGAGCGACAGCAGATCATGCCGCACGCTACCGGCGGCCGCCTGGCCGCACCCGTCTGGGGCCGCGCCATGCGCAACATCTCCGCCGGCGACGGGGACTGGAGCCCGCCGCCAGGAGTGGAGCGCCACCAGGTGGACGCGTTCGGCAACGTCGTCGCCGCCAACTGCCCAACATACGGAGAGCTGCGGGAGGAATACTTCCTGAGCGGGACCGTGTCCGCCTTCGACTGCCCGGGCCTCCGGCACGGATACGATACCCTGGACTTCGACCAGTACGAGATCGACAGCCAGGACTGGTGGCGCGCGCTCCGGGAGCGGATCATGGGACCCGATACCTTGCAGGACACCCTGCCGCCCGACCCGGCCACGCCACCCGATACCGTCACGCGCCCGGATACCATCATCCGACCCCCGGGCGCGGACACCGGGCAGGCTACGCCAGCCAGGCCCGACACCAGCCGACCACCAGAGCCCCTGGGCCGGCCCGTCCGCCCCGACACCAGCGGCGGCGGCGGCGTCAGAACGTCAACAACTTGACGGATATCGAGCACACGCCCCTCCTTCCGGGCGCGAGGGGGTCCGGGACCCGCGATCAAGGGGTGGACGGGCCAGGGCAGCGATCGGAGTGGCCGGCCAGGGTGGCTCCGGCCGCATGAAGAAATGGAGAAACTCCGCCTCTTCACCCTTGCGGGAAGCGGGCCCACTTGCCATCCTCGCGCCGCCCGCTTGAGTGCCGGGCCAACCCCGATGGTGAGGAGGACACATGCGTTTCGTCGTCTTGGGCGCAGGCCTGCAGGGATCGGCCTCCGCTTTCGACCTATTGAGGAGCGAGGGCGTGGAGAAGGTCGTTCTCGCAGACATGAACATCTCTTCCCTTCCAGCCTTTTTGGAGCCGTATCGCGGCGATGACCGGCTGGAGGTGGTGCAGCTCGATGCCAGGGACCAGGAGGCCGTGGCGAAGATCCTGGCAGGCGCCACCGCCTGCCTCAACGCCCTGCCCTACTACTTCAACTTCGACATGGCCCGCCTGTCCGTCGATGCCGGAGCCCACTACTCGGACCTGGGCGGCAACACCGAGATAGTGCGCCAGCAGCTCGGCCTGGACGAGGAAGCGAAGCGACGGGGCATCAGCGTCATCCCGGACACCGGCCTGGCGCCGGGCATGGTCAACATACTGGCCGCCGACGGCATCGCCGCCCTGGACTCCGTCGACTCCGTCCGGATCTGGGTCGGTGGCCTGCCGCGCGACCCGGAGCCCCCGCTCAACTACCAGATCGTCTACTCCCTGGAAGGCGTGCTCGACTACTACACCACCAGGTCATGGGTCCTGCGCAACGGGAAGCCCACGCAGGTGGAAGCCCTCTCTGAGGTGGAGACGGTGGAGTTCCCCGAGCCCGTGGGCACACTCGAGGCCTTCCACACCGCCGGCGGCCTGTCGACCATGGCCTGGGACCACGAAGGCCGTATCCCCACCATGGAGTACAAGACCCTGCGCTACCCCGGTCACGCCCACATCATGCGGGCCATCCGGGACCTGGGCCTCCTGGACAAAGATCCCGTCCGCCTCGACGGCCAGTCCGTCAAGCCCCGGGACCTCTTCATCAAGATCGTCGACCACCAGCTGCGTAAGCCAGACTCCCCCGACCTCGTCGCCCTCCGCGTACAGGTCACCGGGCAGTCGGAGAGCCGGCCGGCAACCGTCCGCTACAACATGATCGACTACTTCGATGAAGAGACGCAGGTCAGCGCCATGGAGAGGACCACCGGCTACTCCCTCTCCATCACCGGCCTCATGCAGGCCGATGGCAGGGTGACACAGAGCGGCGCGTTCGCACCGGACACCGGCGTGCCCGCCGGCGAGTACATCCGTGAGCTGGGCCGCCGTGGCGTCCGGATCCACCGTAGCGGCCCCTGACGTTCTGGGAACATATGTTGCAACCCTCCCCGGTATGAGGGGCGTGGCGGACCACGCAGCAGGGCTCGACCGGAGGAGGGTATGCAGTTGTACGACTTCAAGAGCAAGAGGGTCTCAGCCTGGCCCTGGCTGCTGGGGCTGACGGCGCTTGCCCTGATCGCCTGGGGCGTGACATCACTGCTGGCGGCCCCCCAGGACGAACTTGCCGATGTAGATGAGGCGGCGCTGGAGGAGGAGCTGCCTCCCACCGCCATCCCCCAACCGCCTCACCCCGCGGGCACCAGCACCGTGGCCGCCCGTGACGTTCGACAGCTCATCCCGTTGGACATTGATGACGCGGGCGAGCTGGTGAGGGCGGAAGGTGAGGTAGTGGCCACGGGTACGGACGGCTTCTGGATGCTGGTGGACTCGGACGTGCTCCTTGTGAGCTCGGCTCGGATGGTCCGGAAGGGCGAGAGGGTGGCGGTGGAAGGAGTGTTGCAGGAGACGGACGGGGAGCGGACGGAGCGGATCGCGTCCGAGGTCCTGAGCCGCAACTCCCAGGCTCGAGACTGGCGCGTGGTCCAGGAGGTCAAACTGGCGGTGGGCCCGGAGGAATGATATGACTCGCTTACTATCGCTGTCCCTGGTCGCCCTCTTTGCGGCGACCCCTCTGGATGCGCAACAGTGGCAGGTGGCCCGAGAGCAGTTCGCGTTCGCAGGGCGCCAGCTCACGGTGAACGTGGAAGTGGAGGTCGAGGGCACCCTGAGGATCATCCGCGGCGCGCCGGGAATCGTGCGCGTGTCGGGCCGGACCCCGGATGGCATCACCGCCGCCGGCCTCACCGCGGAGGAGGAGATCACCCTCACCGCCCTGGCCGAGGGGCCCGTCGAATACGTGGTCTCAGTGCCCGGTCGCGTCTGGGTGGACGTATACCTGCCCGACCGCGTCGTGGTCGAGTCCATCGGGACCCAGCAGCGAACCGCCACCTACCAGTGGGCCGTCACGGAAGCCGACGCGGAGCTGGAGCATGACGTCCGTCCCCCCGAGCCCGAAGGGGCGGGCCGCATGGATCAGCCGGACCAGCACGACCAGTTGGGGACAAGCCCGGCACCCGTCGCCAACGACGGGGGCAGTCCGGCGCCCGTCGCCAACGACGCCAGGTTCACCGCCCTGGCCGATGGGACGGCTCCAGAAACCGTCACCATACCGGACCTGAACACGGTGCGCAGCTTGACCGTGCGCGTCGAGGGGCCCGTCTTCCGCGTCCATACCAGCAGGCCAATGGCACGCTTGCCCGGGAACGCCCGGCACATCGAGATCCGGCCCGCCCAGCCACCCATGGACCTGGTCATCATGGTGCCCGAAGGAACCACCAGCTTCACCCTGGTAACCAACGGGCAGGAGGCGCTGACCTTGAACCGGGGGCAGGTCGACGTGCTCTGCACGCCCAACACCACCCAGCGGTTGCCAGACGGCCAGAGTTGGGTCACGTTCAATCCTGTGGACGGCCGGCTTCAATGCGGCACCACCGTGGCAAAGGGCGGACGGTGAAGCACACCATCTCCGCCCACAGGAGAACCGAACCACAGAGGACACCATCGCCAGAACCAGGACTCGCGTCAACGACGACATCAGGATCAGCCCCATCCGCTTGATCGGTCCCGACGGTGAACAGGTCGGGATCGTCCCCCTGGAAACAGCCAGAGAACGAGCAGCCCAGGCCGAGCTGGACCTGGTGGAAGTGGCGCCACGGGCCCGCCCCCCCGTGGTCCGGATCATGGACTGGGGCAAGCACCAGTTCGAACAACAGAAAGCCGCCAAGAGCGCACGGAAGAAACAGCACACCTACGACGTCAAGGAAGTCAAGTTCCGGCCGGAAACCGACGAGCACGACATGGACTTCAAGGTGCGCAACGCACGACGCTTCCTCGAACAGGGAAAGCACGTCCGCATCACCGTCCGGTTCCGACCGCGGGAATTGAGACGACCCGAGCACGGCGCCAGGGTGCTGGACGAGGTGACAGAACGGCTCGACGACGTGGGAACCGTCACCAGCAGAGACAGGAGCCTCCAGGGCCGCGTCATGCAACTGCTCCTGGAACCGGCCGATAAGGGGTAGCCGGTACACGGCGGCCAACCCCACACCCGGGGGCCGAGCTCCGAACTCCGAGAGGCTGTCTGGCAAACCCGCAGGCTTCGAGGGCAGCACAGTCTTCGAACAGCGTGACACGGAGGACGCGGACGAGTCGGAGGACGCGGAGTGGGTGTGGGTATGGGTTACGTTATGACGCACGTGTAACCCGGGGACGCCCCACCCAAACATCTTGCGCCAGCGATCTTACGGGTCCCGCCTCCGTTTCCTCCGTCTCCTTCGAGCCCACCGTGTCACGCTGTTGGAATGTTTGGCTCGACCGGAAGCAAGAGAACCGCCGGATCTCTCCTCTTCTCGTCGCTTCCCTTGCGGCGGCGCACTCGACAGCTTACGTTTCAAAGTTGATCGAAACACCCCCTTGCGCAGTGCCCCGGGCACTCGTATACTTCAATAGCGATTGAAGCTAGCTGACCCGGTCTCGAGGGATTGGCGGGGCCGGGTTTGATATGTCGGACGACGGGGTCCATTGGGTGGTGCGCTCTTCGTCGTCCCCTGGCGCGGGAGGTTAGCGAATGGGGCATGTAAAGTCCGAAGAGAGGAAGCAGGGCGTGGCGCTCCTTGAGATGGGCGACAGCGAGTTGGTGGCGGCGCATCTGGACGGCCATCCGCTGGCTTTCTCGGAGCTGTACAACCGGTATCGTGACCGGCTGGTGCATTTCATAGCGCGGAAGACCGGTGACCGTGACCGTGCGGAGGACCTGGTGCAGGAGGCGTTCGTACGGGTTACGAGGCACCTGCATCGCTTCGACCAGTCGAAGAAGTTCTCGACGTGGATCTACACGATCTGCTCGAACCTGTCGAAGAACGAGTTGCGGAACCGGTCCCGGAGCCCGCTGGTCCTGTTCCAGAAGCTGACGACGCACTGGGAGTCGGACCACCGTCCGTTGCAGTTCGAGGATTCGGCGATGAAGCCGGACCGGCTCTACCAGAATCGGTACCTGGAAGAGATCGTCGAGAAGACGGTGTCGGAGCTGCCGGAGCATCATCAGCTGGTCTTCCGTCTCCGCGAGCTGGAGGGGAAGAGCTACGAGGAGATCGCCGACATCACGGGTGTGAACCTGGGGACGGTGAAGAGCCGGCTCCACCGGGCGCGGACGAGCTTCGCGGAGTTGATTGAGCCGCTCCTGAACTAGGAGCGGCGGCGCGCCTTTGTGGGGGCCTGGTCGGTGAGCCGATCGGGCCCCCTTTCCTTATCCACCACCTTCCGCCCCATACGGGCGCGCAGGTGGGCTTCGGCCGTTGGCCTCGCAAGAGGGCTCGGGCTGCGCCCTCGCAGGAGGGCTCCCTTCGGTCGCAGAGGGCTCGGCGGGTGGCCTCGCAAGGGCTCGGGCTGCGCCCTCGCAGGAGGGCTCCCTTCGGTCGCAGAGGGGCTCGGCGGGTGGCCTCGCAAGGGCTCGGGCTGCGCCCTCGCAGGAGGGCTCCCTTCGGTCGCAGGGGGGCTCGGCGGGTGGCCTCGCAAGGGCTCGGGCTGCGCCCTCGCAGGGGG
>SLCC01000128.1 GCA_007126035.1 Gemmatimonadota bacterium | reverse complement strand
GGATACCCCGGACCCGGATACCCCGGACCCGGATACCCCGGACCCGAACGCGCCAGTGCCGGGTACACGGCTGCCGGATACCCGGGCGCCGTGACCTTCGCGGGGTCGGGATAAGGGGAAGGGGAGGAGTTGGGCGACCACCGAAAGATACTGGCGCTCCTGTTCGCGGGTGTGCTCATGGGAGCGCTGGACATATCCATCATCGGTCCAGCCCTGCCGGCCATCAGGGAGGCCTTCGGGATCGGGGACAGGGCGGCAGCGTGGATGCTCAGCATCTACGTCCTGTTCAACCTCGTCGGCACGCCACTCATGGCCAAGCTGTCAGACGGTTACGGCCGGCGTCGGATGTACGTGGTTGCCGTGTCCGTCTTCGCGGCGGGGTCGCTGTTGGTGGCGCTGGCGCCCACCTACGGGCTGGTCCTCACCGGTCGGGCCGTGCAGGGGTTCGGCGCCGGAGGCATATTCCCCGTGGCCACGGCCGTCATCGGCGACGTCTTCCCGCCCCACCGCCGGGGCGCGGCCCTGGGCCTGATCGGTGCGGTTTTCGGCGTGGCGTTCCTCCTGGGGCCGCTGGTTGGAGGACTGCTCCTGCTCATCGGCTGGCCCTGGCTCTTCCTGGTCAACCTGCCCATTGCCGCGGTGGTGATCGTGGGCGCCCTGCGCCTCCTCCCCGCCGGCCGTACCCGGGAGCCCCGGCCCTTCGACGTGGCCGGGATGGCCACGCTCACCATGGGGCTGGTGGCCCTCTCCTTCGGCCTGAACCGGCTGGACGCCGCTGACATCAGGGGCAGCCTGCTCAGCCTCGACGTAAGTCCGCTCCTGGTGGCCGCCGCGGGGTTGGCGGTCCTCTTCGTATACCTGGAGCGACGAGCCGTTGATCCCATCATCCGGCCGGGCATGTTCCGCTCCCGGCAGGTTGCCATAGCCAGCAGCCTGGGCCTGGGGGCTGGGATCACCGAGGCGGCCGTCGTGTTCGTGCCGGCGCTGTTCGTCGCCTCCTTCGGCGTCACCGCGTCCAGGGCCGCCTTCATGCTCATCCCCATCGTAGTGGCCCTGGTCCTGGGTGCACCTCTGTTCGGGCGACTCCTGGATCAGGTCGGGTCACGCATCGTGGTGCTATGCTCCACCGGCCTCATAGCCACCGGGATGACCGTCGTCGCCGCCTCGCCAACATCCCTCGCCCTGGTCTACGCCGGCGGGTTCACGGTGGGGCTGGGAATGTCTGGGCTCCTGGGCTCCTCGCTCCGATACGTCATGCTCCACGAGGTGCCCGCCGATGAGCGAGGCGCCGCCCAGGGCATCCTCACCGTCTTCATCTCCACCGGACGCCTCGTCGGCGCCGCCGCCGTGGGCGCCGTCATCGGCTCCCTGCCTCACCTGCGGGGGTTCTCCGCCGCCTTCCTGACCGTGGCCCTGCTCATGCTGCTCCTGCTGGCCCTGTCCGCCGGGCTACGGTCCAGGGCCGAGGAGCGGGCCCACCTCCGGGCCCAGGCACCCTGACCCCCGGGCTGGCGCCCGGCTCACCTCACCAGCTTACGGTACTTGATCCGGTGGGGCTGCTCCGCTTCGCCGCCCAGGCGACGGCGCCGGTCGGCCTCGTACTCGCTCCACGGCCCCTCGTAGAAGAAGACCCGGCTGTCCCCTTCGAAGGCCAGCGTGTGGGTGGAGATGCGGTCCAGGAACCAGCGGTCGTGGCTGATCACCAGCACGCAGCCGGCAAACTCCAGCAGCGCGTCCTCCAGGGCCCGGAGCGTGTCCACGTCCAGGTCATTGGTGGGCTCGTCCAGCAGGATCACGTTGCCGCCGGACTTGAGCAGCTTGGACAGGTGGACCCGGTTCCGCTCGCCGCCGCTCAGCACCCCCACCTTCTTCTGCTGCTCCGCGCCCTTGAAGTTGAACCACGAGCAGTAGGCCCGGGCGTTCACCTCCGTCTTGCCCAGCTCGATCTCGTCCCGGCCGCCGCTGATCTCCTCGTAGACCGTCTTCTCCCCGTCCAGCGCGTCCCTGCTCTGGTCCACGTACGCCAGCTGCACGGTCTGGCCCACCTGTAGCTCACCAGCGTCTGGCGACTCCTGGCCCACGATCATCCGGAACAAAGTTGTCTTCCCCGCGCCGTTCGGCCCCACGATCCCCACGATGGCGCCCGGTGGGATGACGAAGTCCACGTCGTCCATGAGGATCTTGTCGTCGTATCCCTTGGTCAGTCCCCTGGCCGTAACGACCTCCGAGCCCAGCCGAGGGCCGTTCGGTATCACGATCTCCGCCGTGCGCACCCGCTCCCCCGGGTCACGGGCCAGCAGCTGCTCGTACTCGTTGACCCGGGCCTTGCCCTTCGAATGGCGCGCCCGAGGCGCCATCCGGATCCACTCCAGCTCGTGCTGGAGCGTACGCTGCCGTGCGCTCTCCTGCTTCTCCGCCAGGCGCAGACGCTCACGCTTCTGCTCCAGCCAGCTCGAGTAGTTGCCCTCGTACGGGTAGCCCGCGCCACGGTCCAGCTCGAGGATCCACTTGGCCACGTTGTCCAGGAAATAACGGTCGTGCGTCACCGCCACGATCGTCCCTTCGAAATCCGCCAGATGACGCTCCAGCCAGGCCACGCTCTCCGCGTCCAGATGGTTCGTCGGCTCGTCCAGCAGCAGCATGTCCGGCTCCTCCAGCAGGACCCGGCACAGCGCCACCCGCCGCAGCTCGCCGCCCGACAGGTGCGTAACGTCCGCGTCAGCCGGCGGTAGCCGCAGCGCGTCCATGGCCACCTCGATCTTCCGGTCCAGGTCCCACAGTCCCTGATGGTCGATCCGCTCCTGGACCGACGCCTGCTCGTCCAGCAACGACTGCATCTCGTCGTCCGTCACCGGCTCGGCGAAACGGGCGTTGATCTCGTCGAAACGACGCAGCAGGTCACGCTGCGACCGCACCGCCTCCTCCACGTTCCCCCGCACGCTCAGCTGCGGGTCCAGCTGCGGCTCCTGCGGCAGGTAGCCGATACGGATTCCCTTCATGGGCCAGGCCTCGCCCTGGAAGTCACGGTCCACGCCCGCCATGATGCGGAGCACCGTGCTCTTGCCAGAGCCGTTCGGACCCACCACCCCGATCTTCGCACCGGGATAGAACGACAGCCAGATGCCCTTCAGCACCTCCTGCTTCGGGGGGACCACCTTCCGGAGGTCCTTCATCACGAATATGAACTTCGAAGTGTCCAGTGCCATGCCGAACCAAGTGTGGAAAGGTGACCGTGTTCATCAGCCCGGATAGAGCCTGGGCGAATCTAAGCAAACGATCAGGGCAGTCACACCCCCGAAACCAGCTATGCCGGCTCCGCCGTGCCCGGTGCGGGTTCAGCCCCGTCCCTCGAACGCGCCTCCCGCCAGGCGGACCGCGCCTCTCGCGCAAAGTGCCCGAGCCACACCACGTCCGACGACAGGCGGGACGCCAGGACATCGTCGGCGTATCGCCACAGCCGCGCTCCCAGCAGCGCGCTCGTCTGTCCCTCCCGCGTCAGCGACAGGCGCCAGCTCCGACGGTCCGCCGGATCACGCTCCCGGCAAACGTAATCCACCTCCACCGAACGACGCAGGACCGACGACAGGCTGCTCGCGCTGATGCCCAGCGACTCCTGGACCTGCTTCGGCGTGCCAAGACCGCCCAGTCGCGCGATCTCAACCACCACGAGGTCGCGACCCTCGCAGAGCCCCAGCTCGAAACGGTCCAGCTCCAGCAGTCGCTGCAACGCCCGGTGCGCCGTGGTAACAGCGAAGGCGGCCGTGTTCCGGATGTCGTAATACTCCGGCGGCGGGTTGAACGCCCGCGCCAGCCGCTCCCGGTCCCTCACCATGGTCTACCCCCCCTCTCATAGTGACAAAAATTTCCGGTTCTTCCATGGCGCACCATCCTCTGCCTCGGGTGGGCCGGCCTATCCCCCTACAGAGCAACATGTTGGGCTCCACGAGACCCGCCCGGGATCGTGCGGCCTGGAAGTACCACCCCACGGAGGAGGTATAGGGGGTGCCCGGGGGCAGATGAATGGCCGGATGGGAACAGGAGCCGACGACTGCGGCTTTCCGGGCTCTGCGGCCTGGCGGGCGTACTCCCGGGGCTCCGCGGCCTGGCCGGGCGTTCAGAGAGCTGTCAGGGTGTCCAGCAGCTTGCCGTGGATCCCGCCGAAGCCGCCGTTGGACATGATGAGGACCACGTCGTCGGGCATGAGCTGGGGCACGAGGGTTCGTACGATCTGGTCGACGTCGGGTTCGTGCCAGGCCACGAGGCCGTCTGCCCGGAGCTGGGCGGTCAGCTCATCCGGGTCCATGCCGGTGGTCGTGTCGTAGCGTTCGGGGTGGAAGAGGCCGGCGATGACCACGTGGTCGGCGTCCTGGAAGGCCTGGCGGTATGGCTCCTGGAATTCCCGCCGCTGTGCCGTGTAGCTGCGCGGCTCGAAGACGGCTATCACACGTCGGTCCGTGCCGAATCGTTGTCGTGCTGCCTGGATGGTGCCGTGTACGGCGGTGGGGTGGTGTGCGAAGTCGTCCACCACGGTCACGCCGCCCACCACTCCTCGCAGCTCCATCCGGCGTCGTACGCTCCTGAAGGTTCTCATACCTTCCCGGATGCCGTCCCACTCCGCGCCCGCGGCCCGTGCGGCGGCGATGGCGGCCAGGCAGTTCCTGACGTTGAAGTCACCCACGAGTGGCGTCTCGAAGGTTCCCAGGGCCTCCTCTTCCTTGTGCAGCTCGAACCTGGTCAGCTCCTCACCGAACTCCATGCCGGTGGCGCGCCAGGTGGACCTGCCATCGAGGCCGAACCATTCCACCGGCGCCCAGGACCTGGCGGCCAGCTCCCTGACCGTCTCCGACTCCGACCCGGCCACCAGGACGCCGTTGCGGGGGATGAGGTTGACGAAGCGGGCGAAGGCGAAGCGGTAGGCTTCATCGTCCTTGAAGATGTCGGCGTGGTCGAACTCCACGTTGGTCAGCACGGCGGTGTGGGGCAGGTAGTGCCACATCTTGGGCCCCTTGTCGAAGTACGCGGTGTCGTACTCGTCTGCCTCGATGACGAAGAGTTCTGAGTCGGTGAGTCGGAAGGAGGTACCGAAATTCTCGGCCACGCCCCCGATGAGGAACGAGGGGCTGAGCCCTGCGCTGTCCAGGAGCCAGGCCAGGAGCGACGTGGTGGTGGTCTTGCCGTGGGTCCCTGCCACGGCCACCACGCGCCGCCTTCTCAGGAACTCCTCCTTCACGGTGCTTGCCGCCGACGTGTAGTACAGCCGCCGCTCCAGTACCGCTTCCAGCTCCGGGTTGCCCCGTGATATGGCGTTGCCCACCACCACCACGTCGGGCTCCGGCTCCAGGTTGGCGGGGTCGAAGCGGTGGGAGTACTCGATGCCCAGTGCGTCCAGCATGCTGGACATGGGTGGGTAGACGCCCTCGTCCGAGCCAGTGACCTGGTGGCCCGATTCCCGGAGCAGCCCGGCCAGGGATCCCATTGCCGTGCCGGCGATGCCTATCAGATGGTAATGCATGGGCCACAAGATACTTTGTTGACCCGGCCGTCGCACCGCCGCGGCGGTGGGCTCGAGGATGCTATGACGTACGTGCTCCTATCCGCAGCGGATGCGGACCCTGGCGTCCAGCGCCACGCCGCCCTTCTCCTGGACCAGGAACGGGTTGATGTCCAGCTCCTCGATCTCCGGGTTCTCGGCCATGAGCTGGGCCACCCGCTGGATCACCTCCACCATGGTGTCCTGATCCACCGGCGGCTCGCCGCGGAAGCCCTCGAAGATCTTGTAGCCCCTGATCGATCTCACCATCTCCCGCGCGTCCAGGTCCGATATGGGGTGGACCCGGAATACCACGTCCTGTAGCACCTCCACGTAGATCCCGCCCAGGCCGAACATGAGCAGCGGCCCGTATGTCGGGTCGGTGGTCCCGCCGATGATCGTCTCTCTGCCGCCGGCCACGAAGCGCTGCACCAGGACCCCGGCCACCCGGGCATCCGGCAGCTCGGTCCGCACCCGCTCGAGCATGGCGTCGCAAGCCTTCCGCACCTTCTCCGGCGTGCGCAGGTCCAGGACAACGCCGCCCACGTCCGTCTTGTGGACCACGTCGGGCGACTCGATCTTCAGCACCACCGGCAGCCCCAGCTCCTCCGCGGCCGCCGCCGCCTCCTCGCCGCTCTGCACCACCCGGGACTCGAGGACCGGGATGCCGTACGCCTGGAACACCGCCAGCGCGTCGGGGCCCGCCAGGTGCTCCGTCTTCTTGGCGCACGCCTCATCCATGATGCGGCGCACGGCCGGCCGGTCCACGTCGAACTCCACGAAGGTGCCCTCCGGACGCTCCTGCCACTGGCGATGCCGGTACATGGCCGCCAGCGCCTTGGCCGCCGATTCGGGGAAGATGTAGCCCGGGACACCCGCCTCCTTGAGCTGCGCCCGACCCGCGGGCAGGCCCTCCCTGCCCATGAGCACCGCCAGCACCGGCTTGTCGTGACCACGCGTGGCGTCCACGATGGCGCCGGCCACCTCCTCCTGCTTGATCCCCAGCGGCGGCACGAAGGCAGCTATCGCCGCGTCCACGCTCTCGTCACCGAGCACCCGGTCCAGCACCAGCCGATACGACTCGGGCGTGGCAGACGCGATCATGTCCACCGGGTTCCTCACACTCGCCTCCGCCGCCAGCACCTCCCGCAGCGAAGCCTGCGTCTCCTCCGACAGCGGCGCCACGTCCAGCCCCCGGGCCTCGCACGCATCGGCGATGATGATGCCCGGACCGCCGGCGTTCGTGACTATGGCCACACGGTTCCCTTTCGGCACCGAAAGCGTGCCGAACGCCATGGCCATGTCGAACAGCTCCTCCACCGTATCGACCCGGATCACTCCGCACTGCGCCAGCAGTGCGTCCGTGGCCACATCCAGCCCGGCCAACGCGCCCGTATGCGAGCTGGCAGCCTGGGCGCCGGCCCCCGTACGACCGGCCTTCACCACGATGATCGCCTTCTTCTTCGTGACCTTGCGGGCCAGTGGAGTGAAGTGACGCGGGTTGCCGAAGTTCTCCAGGTACATCAGGATCACGCTCGTCCGCTCATCCTCGCCCCAGTACTGGACCAGGTCGTTACCGCTCACGTCCGGCTTGTTGCCCACCGAGACGAAATCGTTGATCCCGATCCCGTACTCCGCGGCATAGTCCAGAATCGTCACGCCCATCGCACCTGACTGGCTCATCAGGCTCACCGGTCCCGGCGGCGGCATGTTCGGCGCGAACGTGGCGTTCATGCTCAGCTCCGGGGCGGTGCTCATGACCCCCATGCAGTTGGGGCCCACCAGCCGCATACCGTGGCGGCGGACCCGCTCCACCAGCTCACGCTCACGCTCCGCGCCCGCGCCGCCGACCTCACGGAACCCGGCACTGATTACCACCAGACCCTTGATGCCCTTCGCACCACACTGGTCAACCACGTCCAGCACGTGCTGCTTGGGCACCACCACCACCGCCATGTCCACTTCGCCCGGGATCTCCGCCACCGATGCGTATGCCGGGATCGAATGGATCGAGTTGGCCTTCGGGTTCACCGGGTAGACCACCCCCGTATAGCCGTGACGCACCAGGTTGGCCACCACCTGATAGCCTATGGTCCCCGGCTGACGGCTTGCCCCCACCACCGCTATGCTCCGCGGACGAAGTATCGGATCCAGCGTCCGGATGTCTTCTGCACTCATCTCTTCCCCCTCTATTTCCAATCGCGGATACGCTCCGCGTCCTTAGACGTACGCCAGCAGTCTGCGACTTTTCCGGCGTTTTGGAAAGCCGAGGGTGTGTAGGCGGCCGGGCATCCGACCAAGATCTCGTAATGGACACTGTCCGGGCGCTCGACATCGAGATTGCTCGATGTTCGAGGCCGGCCTCGTCGGCGTCGCTAATCGGGCATAAGCGAGCGCTCGAGAGGCCGGCCTCTACTACCGGTCGGTGCCAGACCTGCTACCAGCCGGGCGCCAGGTTGAGGCCGAAGTGGAATCCCCTCTCCGGCCTCTGGAACGGGTACGCGTAGTAGAGCTCCATGATGGCGAAGCCCATGACGTTCACGCGGGTGGAGATCCCGGCGCTCACCACCGGGGTCCGGGCCGTGGGATCGTCCCAGGTGAACACTGGTGCCTCATCGCCCGTCCATGCCACGCCTGCGTCCACGAAGGCGGACAGCTCGGTGGGCAGGAACGGGAAGTTGAGCAGGCCGAACTCCCGCACCCCGAAGAGCGGCACCCGGACCTCGGCGCTGGCCACACCGATCCGGGAGCCCATGAGGCGCTGCATGACCATGCACTGGTCGAACCCGCGCTCGCACTCCACGGATGGCTCGAACGTCTCCCACGCATACCCCCGGACCAGGGTCGGGAAGCCCAGGTATATGTGCCGGTTGAACAGCAGCTGCTGCTCGTCGGCGTCAGGGCCGTAACGACCGTAGTGCATACCCCTGACGGCCAGCGTGAAGGGGTACCGGTAGAAGTAGCGGCGGAAGTCGAGCAGGGCGTTGGCCATGTTCAGCGACCCGAACATGGGCGTCAGCTCCATCCGGAACCTACCGCCCCGGACAGGCGAGGTGAAGCCGAAGTGGGACCAGTCACCCACGTAGGCCACGGACGCCCGGCCCAGGTGGATGTCATCCACACCCAGGTCCGTGGACACGCGCTCGTGGCCGATCTCGCGGCCGAGCTGGTCGTAGTGGATCCGCAGCTCCTCCAGATCGAAGCCGTAGCGCGTGTAGCCCGCGTTGAACTCCCAGCGCCGTGTCCGGGAAATGGGATACTCCACCAGTCCTATGGCCTGGCTCTCGAAGATCCGCAGTGTCTCGATGACCAGCGAGAGCTGATCATCCGTCTGGCGCCAGCCGCCCCACCGGTACTGGTAGGGGATGTGTCCCGCCAGGACGCCGCGGTTCCAGCGGCCTTCCCGGTTCAGATAGAAGGCCTGGCCGCCGATGTCCTTCCAGCCGCCGTTCGCCTGTGCGGCCGCAAAGAGCTGGCGGTCACCCAGCATGTCGCTCCAGTAGGTGGCCACCGCGCCGGCGATGCCCGTGCCGAACCGGTCCACGGCGACGCCGACCATGGGCACACCCACGTAGTCCAGGCCCAGCCGCGGCCGGTACGGCTTCGTCTCGAACTCCGTCACGTCCGGCAGTCCGCGCAACGAGTCGTCCAGGTAGCTGGCCACGATGCCCCGGTCCAGCGCCTCCACCGGCGGCAGTAGGCCCGCCACCTGGACGCCGGCGGGCCGCTCCGTCACCAGCTCGGCCTGCGCATCCACCTGCTCCGCGTCCATCCGGTAGATGGCCTGGCTGCCCTCGGAGAACACCGAGAACATTATGTCGCCCGTCCGGCTGGCCACGCTCAGCGCCGGGCCACGCGATGTCACGCCGCTCACGCCCGTCGCCAGCTGCGTGATCCGATAGATGTCGCCCGTCTCCAGCTCCAGCCGGTAGACGTCACGGAAGCCGTCGGCATCGCTGATGAAGTAGAGCCACCGGCCGTCAGGGCTGAATGACGGGTTGATGTGCTTGCCCCTCCCCAGACCTTCTATGGGCTGGACCTCACCGGTGGCCAGGTCCATCATCGCCAGACGCGCCTCACCGTAGACCAGGTCGTCGAGGTCCGTGCCGAACCGGTCCGTCACGAACGCTATCACGCTGCCGTCCGGTGACCACGCCGGCTGAAGCACGCCGTACCGGTCGTCGGTGAGCTGGGTCAGCTCGTTCGTCTCCAGGTCCACCAGGTACAGGTCCGTGACGCCGCGCCGGCTCCCCGCCAGGGCGATCGTCCCGCCGTCCGGCGACCACGCCGGTGTGGCCACCGCGCCCAGCCCCGGTAGCTGCACGTGCCGCTCCACCTGCTGGTCGTCCACGCGCAGGATCGCCAGCTCCTCGACGCCGCGGGCGAAAACCGTGAACGCCAGTCGGCTGCCGTCAGGCGACCAGGCACCCGCCGAGCGCAGGAAGCTCAGCGCATCCATGTGCGACTCCGACTCGGCGCTGATCAGGCGTCGCACGATCCGACCCGTCTCCGCGTCCGCCAGGAACAGCGTCACTTCGAACAGGTCACGCTCCGAGTAGTAGGCCACATGACGACCGTCCGGGCTCAGCGATGGGCTCACGTTCATCCGGCCGCTCTCGATGTCGTGCGCCACGACCCGCGTCGCCACGTCGTCGGGCCGATCCTTGCCCTGCATCAACGGCAGGTACGTGCTCCGGATCGACGCCAGCCACGCCTCGTTCAGCTCCTGGCTCGAGACTCGCAGCGTGCGACGGACCGCACCGTCCCAGCCCTCGCGTAGCGCGGCCTTGTACAGGTCCGTCACCGCACGGTCACCCCACCGGCCGCCGATGTAGGCCCACAGCGCATGGCCGTAACGGTAAGGGAAGAAGCGCGGGTCCTCCGTCAACTGCCGGAACGTGGGGAGGTCGCCTCGCAATGCCGCGTCCCGCAACCACATGGCGGTGAACGGATCGTCCCGGCCCAGCGACAGGTACTCTGCCATGCCCTCGATCAGCCAGAGCGGCAGGCGACCCATGCCCTGCTGGTGCATGGCGCCCGCACGCTGCGCTATGTCGTACTGGAACGCGTGTACCAGCTCGTGGCCGAGGACATGACTCGTCTCGTTGTAGATACCAGTCAACGGCATCACGATACGGTTCTTCAGACTCTCGGCGAAGCCGCCGGTACCCTCGCCTATGGCCTGGCCCGTGGTGTTCGTCTGCTGGAAATCAGGATGGTTGGCGTACAGGATGATGGGCTTGACCTCGCGGAACTCGTGGTTGAATACCCGCGACAGCCGCGCGTACCAGCGCTCCGCCATGCGCGCCGCGTCCTGCACAGCCTCCTCCGCCTCCGGGTAGTAGTAGATGTCGAAATGCTCCGTGCTCAACACCCGGAAGTCGAAATTGTCGTACTGGACCTTGTTCCGGCCGAAATGCTGCGCGTCCGCCCACCCCGGGAACAGACCAGCCAGCAGGGCGAGCCCCGCCACCAGCATAGTGATCCGGACCGCGCCTGCCCTCCCAATCCCTGTCTTCATGACCCTCTCCTGCCGTCCACCGGCTCTCGGTACGCCACTCCGCCGCTCACCCGACCAGGAACAGCCACCACCCCCTCCACCACCGCAGACAGGTCCGGACTGCCCCTCGTTAACAAAGACCAGCAAACCCGGCTCTTTGTTCCCCCTGTGTTATAACGCGCACAGGCGCAAAGCCTATACCATGCGCCTGTGGCCCGGATCGCTTCAAGGTGCCCTAAGTCCTTGGAGCGAAGTATGTTAGGTGGTTTGCGACGTCCGCTGGCAAAGCCGCCGGACGCGACGGATCCCGCGTACGCCGCGCCAGCCGTCGTCGCCGCCGGAGCTCGATCTGCAACCGTTCCATCTTGCACTTCGCAACACCAGCCGCTACCCTTGCGCCCATGCCCACCACGGCCGCTCTCCTGCGCTGGATCTACCTTGCCCGGGTCACCCTGGCAGCGGCGATCTTCGCTGCGGCGCTCATGGTCTGGACCCGACCTGGTGTGGGTGCCGAGACGACGATGGTGGCGTCACTGGCGCTGGTGGCGACGCTGGCGTTCACGGTCTTCAGCTTCTGGCACACGCACGTTTCCCGGCGCTTGCCGGGCCGCAGCTTCCTTTATTGCCAGGTGGTCTTCGACGTGGTGCTGGTCACGGCCATGGTGCACCTGACCGGCGGCGGGGAGAGCGAGTTCGCGGCGCTCTACGTCCTTGTGATAGCCGAGGGCGCCCTGCTGCTCCCGCTCCCTGGCGGCTTCCTCATCGGGTCCCTGGCGGCGCTGGTATATTTTGCCGACGCCTCCTGGGGCTGGCGCCTGACGGAGGTGCTGGGCGGTGTGCCGGGCGAGGCTGAGCCGGGCCCGGCGGTGCTGACGCGGATGGCTCTGTTCGGCGTGCTGGCGATTGCGATGGCGGGTATGGGCGAGCGGTTGCGCCGCACCGGTGGCCGACTGGGCGCCATCGAGTCGGAGCTCCAGCAGCTCCGGCTGGAGACGGCCGACATCCTGGCGGCGCTGGACGCGGGCGTGCTGACGCTGGACCCCGCCGGCAGCCTGGTGTACGGGAACCCGGCATCCCAGTCGCTGCTGGGCCTGACCGTTTCCGACTGGGAGGCCAGGTCGGTGGTGGACGAGCTGGATCGGCTGGCCCCGGGCCTGGGCGGCGTGGTCAGGCGCACGATCTCCGACCGGCGGCCGGTGCCCTGGTACGAGACGCGGACCAGGCCACTGCCCCGGCTGCGGCTGCTGGGCGTCCGTAGCACCGTGCTGGAGCGGGAGGGCCAGCCCTGGGTGACGTTGGTGGTGCAGGACATAACAGACGGCAAGCGGGTCGAGGCGGCGCACCGGCGGGCGGACCGGCTGGCCGCCGTGGCCGAGCTGGCGGCGTCGCTGGCCCACGAGATCAAGAATCCGCTGGCCTCGATCCGTAGCGCCGTCGAGCAGCTCACCGGCGCTGGTGACCTCGGGACCGGCGACCGCGACGTCCTGCGTCGTCTGGTCCTGAGCGAGTCGGACCGTCTGAGCCGTCTCCTCTCCGGCTTCATAGAGTTCAGCCGGGTCGAGGTCCGGGACCGGACGTCCGTGGACCTGGCGGCGGTGGCCCGCGACGCCATCGAGGTGGCTCGCCGGCATCCCGACCTGGACGGCGCCGTGGCCGTGGAGCTGAGCGCGCCCCGGCCCTGTGAGCTCCAGGGCGACCAGGACCTGCTGCACCGCGTCGTGTTCAACCTGGTGCTGAACGCCCTCCAGCACTCGCCCCCCGGCGGCACGGTCCGGGTCGAGGTGGCCGAGGCGGATGAGGCCCCGGTCCCGGGCGTGACCCGCTTCGTCGGGGGCGCCACGCTCCGGGTCGTCGACCAGGGACCCGGTATCGACCCCGACGTGGCTGGCCGGATCTTCGACCCCTTCTTCACCACCCGGCTCGGCGGCAGCGGCCTGGGCCTGGCCCTGGTACAGCGCGCCGTCGAGGCCCACGAGGGACTGGTCCTGGTGGACGACGCCACCGGCGGTGGCACCGTCTTCACCGTGCTCCTCCCGGCAACCCAACCACAGATCGCCACATGAGCCACAGGGTCCTTGTCATCGACGACGAGACGTCAATCCTGAATACCCTCCAGATCCTGCTCCGCGGCGAGGGGTTCCAGGTCACCGTCCGGTCCAGCGGCCGCGAGGCCATGGACTGCTGGGACGACGAGCCGCCCGACCTGGTCCTCTCCGACATCCGCATGCCCGGCTTCACCGGCATGGAAGTGCTGGCCGCCGTGCGCGACCGGGACCCGAACGTGCCCGTCATCCTCATGACCGCGCAGGCCTCACTACAGTCCGCCATCGAGGCCGTCAACCGCGGCGCCTTCTACTACCTCCAGAAGCCGTTCGCCAACGACGACCTCGTCACGCTCTGCCGCCGCGCCGTCGAGACCCGGCGCCTCAAGAACGAGAACGTGGCCCTCAAGAAGGAGATCAAGCGGCGCGACGCATCCGGCAGAGGCCGTCCCGTGGGCCAGGACCGGGCCTTCCTCGAGGTCGTCCGCCTGGCCGAGACCGTGGCGCCCACCGACTCCACCGTGCTGATAAGCGGTGAGAGCGGCACCGGCAAGGAGGTCCTGGCCCGCTACATCCACCAGCTCTCCGACCGCGCCGACGGGCCCTTCGTCTCCATCAACTGCGCCGCGCTGCCCGAGAGCCTGCTCGAGTCCGAGCTCTTCGGTCACGTCAAGGGATCCTTCACCGGGGCCGTCAAGGACAAGCCCGGCCTCCTGGTCGCAGCCCGCGGCGGCACCTTCTTCCTCGACGAGATCGGCGAGATGTCGCCAGCCCTCCAGGTCAAGCTGCTGCGCACGCTCCAGGAGCGGGAAGTCGTGCCCGTGGGCGCCACCCGCCCCGTGAACACCGACGTGCGCGTCGTCGCCGCCACCAACCGTGACCTGGAGCAGGAGATGCGCCGCGGCACCTTCCGCAGCGACCTCTACTACCGCCTCAACGTCATCTCACTCCACATCCCGCCCCTGCGGGAGCGGGCCGATGACGTGCCCCTCCTGGCCGACCACTTCGTCGCTCGCCTCGGCGACGGACAGGCCCTCGAGATCGACGACGACGCCCTGGACCTGCTCCGCCACTACGACTGGCCCGGCAACGTCCGGGAGCTGGAGAACGCCCTGGAGCGCGCGGCCGTCCTCTCCGGCGGCAAGGCCATCACCGCGGGCCAACTGCCCGAACGCGTCGTCGATCCGCCCACCCCGTCGCTGGCCGCCGACCGTCCCGCCGGCAACCCCACCCTGGACGTCATCGAGCGGGCGTACGTCCTGTGGGTCCTGGAGACCGAGGGCGGGAACAAGGCGAAGGCCGCGGAGGTCCTGGGGATCGACCCGTCGACACTGTACCGGAAGCTGGCACGGTACGGGGTGGAGGAATAGACGAGCTCCGAGCTCCGAGCATTTCCGAGCGCACGGGCCCCGCCCTGAGCATCGAACTCCGAACTCCGAGCTCCGAACTCCGACCGCCCCGCGCCTCTCCACCTCCGGTTCGCGGCGGGTGCGGGCGTCGCGGCGGGTCGGGACTTCGAGCGTTTCCGAGCGCACGGGCCCCGCCCCGAGCATCGAACTCCGAACTCCGAACTCCGAGCTCCGACCGCCCCGCGCCTCTCCACCTCCGGTTCGCGGCGCGTCCAGTCTTCGCGGCGGGTCCGGGCTCCGAGCTCCGAGCTCGGGTCGAGCGCCCGGTACCCGCTTTTGCCCGGCATCCCGCCGAAGCCCGGCAAGCGGAGGCCGGGAGGTGGCGGGGCGGTCGGAGCTCGGAGTTCGGAGCTCGGAGTTCGAGTCGAGCGCCCGGTACCCG
>SLCC01000055.1 GCA_007126035.1 Gemmatimonadota bacterium | reverse complement strand
CTGGTGGCACCAACACTTCCTGCTGACAGAGACAGACACGGATCCGGGCCGCCCCCACCGAGGCCTCGCCGGTCCCGGGGCGGGCTGGCCCCGCCGCTCCCGGGGCGGGCTGGCCTCGCCGGTCTCGGAGTGGCTGGCCCCGCGGGAGCCCGGGGCGGACCAGGCCGGCCCCGCTGGAGTCCGGCGCATGGCGTGCCCGACGCCTCGGGTGTAGCGCAGCGGCGCCAGCAGCTGTCGCATGGTGGGACAGCGGCGGGCGTTCCGGCGGGTGGCGACGTCGTCGTTGTCGGGGCCAAGTCGTTGCGGGCTGGGCACTTCCGCGCGCGGGGCCGATCGGGTACGCGGGTTGCCTTCTGCTGCCACACCTTTACGAGGCAGCGGATGAGCAGAGCTAACGGGGCGGGTGGATTCCCGACACAGATCCTGGTCGTGCCGGCGACGGCGGCGGTGGCGGTGCTGGCGTTGCTGGCGTTGCTGGTGGTTGCGCCGGTGCTGGTGCTGGCGCTGGCCACTGTGGCGCTGGTGCTGTGCGCGGTGACCATCGTGGCCCGGGTCGCCCGGGTTGCCCGGGTCGGCCGGGTCGCCCGGTTGCTCCGTGGCCGCGGGTCAGGCGATGCGGCGATGGACGCCGTGGTCCGGCGGGTGGTGTACCGCGTGGCGCGGCGACCGTCGGACGCGCGGGCGAGGCGTGAGCTGGCTGGCCACCTGGCGGAGCTGGAGCGGGTGCTGACCATGACGGACCGGCTGCGGCCGAGTGGCCGGGCCACGGTCCGACGGGTGCTCGGGGAGCTGGGTGCCACGACGCGCCTCCAGGCGAGGGCGCGTTCGGGTCGTGTCCGGCAGCGGGTGACGGCCATCCGGCAGCTGGCGTGGCTGGCCCCGCCGGACGTGGTCTGGCGGCTCGACGAGCTGACCCGGGACCGTGACCCGGACGTGGCGCTGGCCGCGGCCACCGCCCTGGGCGGGATCCCGGAGTCGGCGGCCTACCGGGCGCTGGTCCGCCTCCTGGCCGACGACACCGTGCCGCCTGCCCGGACCGCGTCCATCCTGCTGGGCTCGGCCTGGGACGACCCCATGCGCGTGCTCATCCAGGAGCTGCCGGCGGGGCCGCCGGCCGTCAGGTACTGGGGCACCATCCTGGTCGGTCACTCCCGGGATCCCCGGGGCATCGGGCTGCTGGAAGCGCTGCTCCGCGACCCCGACCCCGACGTGAGACGGAGCGCCGCCAGCGCGCTGGCCCTGTACCGCGAGCTAACCGATCCGGAGCCACGGGCCGGCCGCCCGTCCAGCTCTTCCGCACATCACCGCCGCCGCTGTTTCGCGCCGGGGCGCACATTTGTTCCACGCTGAGACATTTTCCTCCTTCTCACCTTCGTCGCGGCTTCCTGCGGGACACCCCAACCTCTTGTGCTACATAAGGCTATGCCCATATTGAGGCACCGGGCACGGCCGTTGCCCCTGTACCGACAGCAAACCCGGACCCGCAACAACGAACCAGCGCCGTCGCCACACCTGCGCGGTAGCGAACAGGACAAGGACGAGGTGTGACCAACTCGGGAGCGGCACATGAACGGGGCTGACATCAAGGGTATCTGGCAGACGTTACAGCCGGACTGGCCCATCGTGTTGCTGGGCGGCACGATCATACTGCTGATCGTGACGCTTCTGGCGTTCCTGATCGTGGCGTTGTTGCTCCGGCGGAGCAATGACCGCAAGGCGCGGCAGTGGAGCGAGTTCGAGCGTGACTGGGGCGAGCTGCTGGGTGCGGTGACCCGTGGCGAGGCGACGAGCGCGGACGTGAAGGCGGCGGTCGGACGGGGCCGGGAGCTGCACTTCGTGGATTACCTGTACAAGCAGGCGCTGCGCACGGAGGCCGCGGACCAGCGGGCGTTGCTGAGCCGGCTGGCCATGCCGTACCTTTCGCGGATCGCTGCGCGCACGAAAGGCGGCGACCCGGAGCGTCGTGCCCGTGCGGTGAAGACGCTGGGCGAGCTGGGGCTGAGCGGCTACCTGAGCGCGGTGGTGGCGTCGCTGGACGACCCATCGCCGCTGGTCTCCATGAGCGCCGCGCGGGTGCTGGCCGGGTCACCGGGCGCGCCGAACGTGCAGGAGATAGTGAGCCGTCTGGACCGGTTCGGCGACTGGAACAGCCGGTTCCTGCGGTCCATGCTGATGCAGCTGGGCGACCTGGCGGCGCCGGGTCTGCGGGAGAGCGCCATGGACGAGACGCTGTCGCCGCGTATCCGGGCGGTCTGCCTGGATGTGCTGGGTCACCTGGAGGACGAGGCGGCGGGCGGACTGGCGCACGCGTTCCTGGAGTCCGACGAGGACGTGGACATGTGGGCGTCGGCGCTGCGTGTGCTGCGTCGGTGCCCGAACGGTGACAGCTTGCTCCTGATCCAGCCGCTGTGCGACCATCCTGACCCGGTGATCCGGGCGCAGGCCATCGGCACGCTGGCGCGGCTGGGCGACGACAAGGGTCTGGGCGTGCTGGAGAGCGCGCTGCACGACTCATCGCCGTGGGTGGTCATGCACGCGGCCCGTGGGCTGAAACAGCGAGGCCGGACGGAGGTCCTGGAGCGGGCGCTGCTCATGGATGAGACGGAGGCGGACATGGCGGTGGCGCTCCAGGTGCTGCGGGAGGAGGACTGATCATGGCCGAGATCCTGCTGCTGGCGCTCATCGTCCTGAACATCGTCGTCTTCGTCTACTTCCTGATCCTGAACAGCTACTACCTGGTCGCCAGCATCACGTCGTTCCGTGCCCTGCGCCGTTACGCCAGGCGGCTGAACTCGGTGAACACGTCGGACCTGATGGAGGTGGGCGGCGCGCCGCCGGTGGCGCTGCTGGTCCCGGCGTACAACGAGGCGGTGGGCATCGCGGACTCGGTCCGCTCGCTGCTGGACCTCCGCTACCCGGCCTACGAGGTCATCGTCATCAACGACGGCTCGACGGATGACACGCTGGAGATCCTCCACGACGCGTTCCGGCTCCGGCCGTCGGCCCGTGTGCCCACGGCCGAGCTGGGCCAGGGCCACGTGCGCGGGATGTACCGGAGCAGCACGCACCCCTTCCTGTGGGTCATCGACAAGGAGAACGGCGGCAAGGCCGACGCGTTGAACGTGGGGCTGGACTACTGCCACGCGCCGTTCTTCTGCTCGCTGGACGCCGACAGCGCCCTGGAGACGGACGCGCTGCTGCGCCTGATCCGCCCGTTCCTGGAGAACAACGCCACGGTGGCGGCGGGCGGGATCGTGCGGGTGGCCAACGGCTCCCGTTTCGAGGACGGCCAGGTCACGGACGTGCGCCTGCCCCGCCGGCTGCTGGGCCAGCTCCAGGTGGTGGAGTACCTGCGCGCGTTCCTGGCGGGCCGGATGGGCTGGAGCAGCATGGGCGTGATGCTCATCGTGTCTGGCGCCTTCGGCATGTTCCGCCGGTCGGCGGTGGTGGACGTTGGCGGCTACGGCACGGACACGGTGGGCGAGGACATGGAGCTGACGCTCCGGCTCCACCGCCATTTCCGTGACCGTGAGGAGCAGTACGAGGTGGCGTTCGTCCCGGACCCGGTGGCCTGGACGGAGGTGCCCGAGCAGCTCGGCGACCTGGGCCGCCAGCGTGACCGGTGGCAGCGAGGCCTGCTCCAGAGCCTGGCCAAGCACCGGAAGATGTTCATGCGGCGCAAGTACGGCCGGATCGGGATGGTCGCCTACCCCTACTTCTGGTTCCTGGAGGGGCTGGGCCCGGTGGTGGAGCTGATCGGCTACGCCGCCTTCATCACCGCCATCCTGATCGGCTGGGCGTCGCCCACCTACGTGGTGGCGTTCCTGACCGTGGCCGTGGTGTTCGGCGCGCTCCTGTCCATCGCGGCGGTGGCGCTGGAGGAGCTGGTCTTCCGTCGCTACCAGCACCCCGCCGACTTCTCCCGGATGCTGCTGCTGGCGGTGGTGGAGAACGTGGGCTACCGCCAGTTCCTGACCTTCTGGCGGTTCCGCGGCGTGATCTCGGCGCAGCTCGGCAGGCAGGAGTGGGGCCACAAGAAGCGGCACGGCGCCATCGGCAAGGCGGAGGAGGAGCGGGAGGTGCCGGTGCTGGTGTCGGGCCGGCCCGCGAGGGAATTTGAGGCTGAGACGGCTCAGCGGGCTGAGAGGGCAACGCGGATGCAGGAGCAGAGAACGTGAAGCGGCTCATGGTAGTGACGATCCTGCTGCTCCTGGCCGTCCCGGCGGCGGCGCAGGTGGCTGACCCGGCCCACGCGGCGTGGCACCGTGGCGAGGTGGACGAGGCGGT
>SLCC01000204.1 GCA_007126035.1 Gemmatimonadota bacterium | reverse complement strand
GAGGCCAGGAACGCGCGCACCGTCCAGCAGCTGTCGGCTCACCCGCTCTACCAGCCCATATTCGATCGGGCCGTGGAGATCATGGACTCGGACGACCGCATCGTCTTCCCCTCTATGATGGGCGATGAGCTGTTCAACTTCTGGCAGGACTCGCGGAACCCGCGGGGCATCTGGCGCCGCACCTCGTGGGACAGCTACCTGAGCGGGTCGCCGGAGTGGGAGACGATACTGGACATCGACGCCCTGGCCCGGGCCGAGGACGTGCCCTGGGCCTTCGGTGGGGCCACCTGCCTGCCGCCAGAGTACCAGCGGTGCCTGGTCCGCCTGTCCCGCGGCGGTGCCGACGCCGTGGAGGTCAGGGAGTTCGACATGACCAGCGTATCCTTCATCGACGGCGGGTTCTTCCTGCCCGAGGCCAAGCAGAGCGTGGCCTGGGTCGACGACGACGCCCTCCTGGTGGCCACCGACTTCGGCGCAGGCAGCATGACCACGTCAGGCTACGCCCGCACCGCCCGGCTCTGGCGCCGGGGCACGCCGCTGGCCCGGGCGGAGCTGCTGTTCGAGGCCGCACCGGCGGACATGGGCGTGTGGGTCGGCTCGTATGAGACCGCCGACGCGTCGTACCACGTGGTCAGCCACCGGCCCAACTTCTACGAGGGCACCACGTATGTGCTCCAGGACGGCGAGCTGGTGCAGCTGGACACGCCGCTGGACGCTGACACCTACCTGGTGGGCGACCGGCTCCTGGTCTATCTCCGCTCGGACTGGGAGGTGGGAGGTCGGACCCACGCCGGGGCGTCCCTCATCGACATCCCCATGGTCCGGTTCCTGGCCGGCGACCGGGACTTCGGCCTGGTGGTCAGGCCCGGCGAGCGCCAGACCATCCGCGGAGTGCGGTCCACCCGCAGCCACCTGCTGGTGAGCATGCTGGACAACGTGCAGTCCGAGCTGCGGCGCTACACCTATCGTGACGGGGCCTGGTCCTACGAGACCGTGCCGGCCCCGGAGCTGGGCAGCATCGGGATCGGCGCCACGTCGCCCTTCAGCGACCGCTACTTCTTCACGTACAGCGGCTACACCCAGCCCACCACCCTCTACCTGGCCGAAGCGGACGGGAGCGTGCGCGAGGTCCAGCGGATGCCCGCCAAGTTCGACGCGTCCGGGCTGGTGGTGGCCCAGCGGGAGGCCGTCTCCAGGGACGGGACCCGGATCCCGTACTTCATCGTGCATCGGGAGGACATGACCCTCGACGGCGACAACCCCACGCTGCTCTACGCGTACGGCGGCTTCGAGGTCTCACTCACACCCGGCTACAACGCCCTCACCGGCGCCAACTGGCTGGAGCGAGGCGGAGTCTACGTGGTGGCCAACCTCCGGGGCGGCGGCGAGTTCGGCCCCGAATGGCACCGGGCGGGGCTCAAGGAGAACCGCCAGCGGATCTACGACGACTTCATCGCCGTCTCCGAGGACCTGGTCGCACGCGGCATCACCTCGCCGGAGCGGCTGGGCATCATCGGTGGCAGCAACGGTGGGCTCCTCACCGGTGTGGCCATGACGCAGCGGCCCGACCTGTACAACGCCGTCGTCATCAACGTCCCGCTCCTGGACATGCGGCGCTACAACCAGCTGCTGGCCGGCGCCAGCTGGATGGCGGAGTACGGCAACCCCGACATCCCCGAGGAGTGGGAGTTCATTCGCCAGTATTCGCCGTACCACAACGTGCGCCAGGACGTGGAGTACCCGAAGGCCCTGTTCACCACCACCACCAGGGACGATCGGGTGCACCCCGGCCACGCCCGGAAGATGGCGGCCCTGCTCGAGGACATGGGCCAGCCGTTCTACTACTTCGAGAACACCGAGGGCGGGCACGGTGCCGGCGTGACCACCGAGCAGCGGGCCAGGATGCACGCGGTAACGTACACCTACCTGTGGGAGCGGCTGGGCCGCTAGCCGGACCGGGACGACGCAGAGCGCGCTGAAGCTATGACCACACACCTGCCGGCGTATGGCGGGGCGGGCTGGAGCCCCCGGACCGCTTCACTCCGGGACGAGCTGGGCCACGTCTGGGCGCCCTGCGGCCTGGACCGGGAATGGACGCCCCTGGAGGCTGTCCTCCTCCACCGGCCGGGGCCGGAGCTGGGCTCGGTGGATGACCCCGAGAGCGCGCTCATGCTGGAGCGCCCCGACGCGGTGCGTGCCGGCGCCCAGCACGACGACGTGGCCGCGGCCTATCGGGACGCCGGCGTCGCCGTCCATTATATCGACCCGCCCGTAGATCCCTCGCCGAACCTGGTCTACGCGGCGGACCTTTTCGTGATGACGCCGGAGGGCGCCATCCTGGGCCGGCCCGCGTCCTCGGTGAGAGCAGGCGAGGAGCGCTGGGTCCAGCGTCGCCTGGCGGAGCTCGGCGTTCCTATCGTGAGGGCCGTGGGCGGCACCGGCACCTTCGAGGGAGCCGATGCCATGTGGCTCGACGAACGCACCGTGCTGCTGGGCCTGGGCCTCCGGACCAACAGTGAGGGGGCCGCTCAGGTGGCGGCGGTCCTGGCATCCATGGGGGTCGAGATCATCATGGTGGCTCTCCCGCCCGGGACCATGCATCTCATGGGTCAGCTCCGGATCGTGGACCGGGACCTGGCGTTCTACTGGAGCGGCAGGCTGGCCGACGACGGTGTGCGGCCGCTGGAGCGCCATGGCTACAAAGCCCTGCCGATCCCCGACGACGAGGAGGCCCGGCGCCGGTTCGCCCTCAACTTCGTCACCCTGGGGCCCAGGCGAGTCCTCATGGCCACCGGCTGCCCCGCCAGCCAGGCCGCCTACGAAGCCGAGGGCGTGGTGTGCACCACCGTGGAGGTCGACGAGATCGTCAAGGCGGCGGGCGGTATCGGCTGCCTCACCGGTATCCTCCGCAGGTCGTCAGGAGGTGAGGAATGAGCGACGCTGCCCCGACCAGCCCTGCCGGCGCGGAGCCCGGAGCCGCCAGGCCCGGAGCCGCGGAGCCCGGAGCCACGGAGGGAGCCGGGGCGGAGTACCGCCAGCTGGCCCCTCGTCTCGGCGTGTGGAGCACGGCGGCCATCCTGATCGGCGTCACCATCGGGAGCGGCATCTTCCGTGTCCCGTCGGTGGCGGCGGCGGAGACGGGCGCGCTGGGCGCCACGCTCCTGCTCTGGATCGTGGGCGGACTGGTGGCCCTGTTCGGGGCCCTGACCGTATCCGAGCTGGCGGCCATGTACCCCCGGGCCGGCGGCATCTACGTCTTCCTCAAGGAGACGTACGGGCCGGAAGTGGCCTTCCTCTTCGGCTGGACCCGCCTGCTGGTGATCCAGCCGTCGGTTATCGGCGCCATCGCCCTGATCTGTGCAGCCTACGTCAGCGCCCTCGTCCCCCTGACCGACGGCCAGGTCAGGATGGTGGCGGCGGGCATCATCCTGGTGCTGGCCGCCACCAACTACCGCTCGCTGGCATGGGGCGCCGTCGTGCAGAACCTGTCCACCGTGGCCAAGGTGGCGGCGCTCCTGCTCCTGGCCGCCGCCGTCTTCGCATTCGGCGACCCGGCGGGCGGCGCGTTCGCCGGCCCCATGGCCATGTCACCCGTGAGCTGGGGCGGATTCGGCATAGCGCTGCTGGCCATCATGTGGACCTACGACGGCTGGATCGACGCCACCTACGTGGCCGAGGAGGTGAAGGACCCTGGCCGCACGCTGCCCCTGGCGCTGGGCGGCGGGGTCCTGGTCATCATCGCCGTCTACCTGGTGGTGAACGTCGCCTACCTCATGGCCATGCCGCTGGACGAGATGGCCACGTCCGAGCTCGTGGCGGCCGACGCCGCCATGCGGATCTTCGGGCCCGTGGGCGCGTCGCTCGTGGCGGCCCTCGTCGTCCTCTCCACCTTCGGCGCCCTCAACGGCGTCACCATGACCGGGCCCCGCGTCTTCTTCGCCATGGCCCGGGACGACCTGTTCTTCCGGCCGGTGGCGGCGGTGCACCCCACCTTCGGCACTCCCCACGTGGCCATCGGCCTGGCCGCGGGGCTGGGGATCGCCTACGTGTCGGTGCGCACCTTCGAGCAGCTGGCCGAGGCCTTCGTCCTGGGGATCTGGCCATTCTACGTGCTCTGCGTGGTGGCCGTCTTCCTGCTCCGGCGACGTCGCCCGGCCGCGCACCGGCCCTACCGGACCTGGGGCTACCCGGTGGTGCCCATCCTCTTCCTCCTGGCCTCCCTGGGCATGCTGGGCAACGCACTGGTGAGACAGCCGCTGACCACGCTGTTCGGGTTCGGGATCATCCTCTCAGG
>SLCC01000044.1 GCA_007126035.1 Gemmatimonadota bacterium | reverse complement strand
GGGCTCGGGGTAGCGGATGGCGACGCCGTTCAAGTCACGTCACGTCGCGGGTCCATAACCCTTGCCGCCAGGGTCGGGGACCGGGTCGACGAGGGGATCGTCTTCATACCCTTCCACTTCCACGAGGCGGCGGCCAACGTCCTCACGAACCCGGCCTGCGACCCGACGGCGCGTATACCGGAGTTCAAGGTCTGCGCCGTGCGGCTGGATCGGGCGGATGCTCCTCCTGGCTGGCCGGGACCTGATCAGTCACGAACTCCAGGTAGTGCTCGAACCTCTCGAGTATGAGCGCTACGTACATGACCGGCTCCAGCCCGCGCGCGTAGCCGTAGCGGACCACCGGGTCCCGGAACACCTCGGGCCTGGACTTCTGGAGGAGCCAGTAGGCGACATCGTCCCATTGGTCCGGGTCGTCGCCGTGCTTCTCGGCCAGCCGCCGGGCGTCGTGGACATGGCCCAAGCCCACGTTGTAGCTGGCCAGGACGAAGCGGCGGAGCTGGTCCTCGTCGGCTATGGTTTCGCGCCAGCGGTCCGTGACCCAATCAGTCCCAGTCGATGGACGGGGCGTGTTGCCGGAAGAGATGGTCGAACTCGGAGAGCCGACCCGTCTCCGACGTCAGGTACTCGCTCTCGACCCGCTCCCGGAATCCCTGCCGGTCGACGAAGTAGCGGTGGAACAGGGCGTCGATGGTCCCGTCGGCCCGCTTGTCTTCGATGAACGCGTCCAGCGCCGCCAGCAGCTCCGGCGAGTTCTCCCGCACGCCGAAGACCACATCGTGGGTCAGGCCGATGACCGGCGTCACCTCCAGGTTCGTGTAGTAGCTCTGCTTCAGCTCGGCGATGTTCTCCGGCGCTACCGTGATGACCACCACGCCCAACGTGTCGCCGGCCTCGATCTCCCCCAGGTCCCGCTCGATGGGTCGCCCCGGCGCGTCCAGCTCGCACGCGGCCACGGCCATCCCGAGGACCACGCCTACCACCATCAGGCGACCCGCTTTCAGCCCCTGCATATCGTCCTTACCGTGCGATCGATTGTGCATCCACCAAACCCCATGCCGCACAATGCATTCCGCCCCATCACCTCAACCGCGTTGAGAAACGGAGGTCTCGAGCTGTGCGGGGCTGGCGGCGCTGTGCGCGGCTGGATGGGCTGAAGGGGGGCTTCAGCCGGCGCCCGGTCCGGCCATGCCCTGGAGCTCCCGGGCCAGGTCTTCCGCGATCCGCGTCCAGGAATACTTCTGGACGGCGGCCTGGCGCAGCTCGTCCCGGTACTTGCCCTGTATGGCCAGGGCGCGGGGGGTGTTGGCGATGATGTCCGCCACGATGGAAGCGGGTTCGGGACCCAGCCGCATGGGTCGGGCGTCGGCGTCGGGCAGATTGTCGGCCACTATGTCCAGGTTGTACTTGATGCCCGAGTGGTTGCTGCCCATGGGGTAGCTCCCCGAGGCCAGGGCCTCGACCAGCACCATTGGCCCCGCCTCGGCCACCATGGACGGGAAGATGGCCACATCCCAGCAGGGGTAGAGGTGGCACAGGGCCTGGTGGTCCAGGTAGCCCGTGAAGACCACATGGCCGGTGGTGAGGTTACGCTGGGCCGCGTCGAAGTAGGCGTCCAGAGTGCCCTCACCGGCCAGGCCCTCGAAGAAGCGATGGACTGCCACGAACGGCTGGCTCGGTTCGCCTTCCAGCTCGCCGCCCCAGCGGGCGATGTTCCGGGCCAGCTCGCGGCGCCCGTTGGCCAGGGCCCAGACCAGGGCCTCCATGGCCTCGCGGAGGGGCCCGCGGCCGGTGACGACGAGCCGCGCATGGGGCCGTTCTTCCAGGATGGCGGGGAAGGCGGCGATGACGGATTGTAACCCTTTGAACCCGATGATCTTGCCGACGAAGCCGATGATGTCGCCGTCGACCCAGTCCATGGCGTCGAGCTTGTCCTCGAGATCGGTGTCCGGGGCCTTGGCCGTATAGTCGGTGGTGGCTTCGATCAGCTCCAGCAGGTCGTCCTTACCCATGTCGTCGGAAAGGCCGTCGTAGAGCTGCCGGGTCAGGGCGGGCGACTTGCCCCGGGCCTCATCGGCCACCGCCGACTTCAGCCGACCTATGGCGCGCGGGCGCTCGGGCCGCTCCACCAGCTTGAACTGGTCCGTGTCCACGCCCACGCGCAGCGGCCGCATCCGCTGCTCGGCGTCCGGTAGAGCGGGGAAGACCTCGTTGAGCCGCTCCCGGATCTCGTCGCTCAGGACGAAGATGCGTTGGCACTCGGAGAGCGCCGACGCCGCCAGGGCCTTCATGCGCTCGTCCTTGCGCACCACGTACTCGATGGCGCTGCCGTGAGGCATGATCGCGTAGGGGACCCCCAGCTCCTGGCTCACCCGCTGGGCCACGATGCTCATCAGGACCACGTGGTTGGCGTGCAGTGCCGAGATGCCGTGTGTCTGGACGATGTGCCTGAGTACCTGGACGTTGCGATGCAGGTACGCTTCGACGGACTCGTCGTCCATGTCGGGGATCGCCCGCAGGTACGTGTCGCCTTTCGGCGGGCGCACGTACACCGGGAGCAGGTCCAGCGTGGGGCGGTGCAGGACGCAACCGCCGGGGTAGTCGACCTGGCGCTCGAACAGCAGCTCGGGCTGGCTGTCGGCGTCGTAGACGTATGCCGCGGTGACGAAATCCAGGATCGCCGGGTCCGTCTCCTGGCACACGACGTGGATGGTGTGACCGTTCTGGCACAACGCCCGCGCCACGGCCCGTGTCCACAGGTTGCTGCCCGAGCCGGTGAGGCCGTATCCATGAAGGAGGCAGATCATGGGACGAGAATGGGGGTGGGAGCGCAGCGGGTCAAGGTTCCGCTTCCGCTCGGTTATCCCGGTGCGAGAATGGTTCGAACCCAGTAACTTCATGGAGCATGGAGCAGGCATACGGTCCCATAGCGAATGAAGATCAGGTCCGGGAGTACGAGCGGCGCCGGTATCGTGGACTCGACCAGCGGGTGGTCGACTACTTGGAATGGCGCTGCATATCCAGGCTCCTGGACCGCGTCGTGGTCAGAGGCTCCACGGTCGTCGACGTCCCGTGCGGATACGGGCGTTTCACCCTGCGCCTCGCAGCTCGTGGCGCCCTGGTGTTCGGAGTCGACATCTCGGATCGCATGGTCGCCCGAACGCGGGAGCGGTGGCGTCCGGGCGTACCGGGCGCGGCCGCCGACGTGACGACCCTTCCTTTCGCGAACGACTCCGTCGAGGGAGCGGTGGTGATGCGGCTGTTGCATCACCTCGAGGATTCGGAGCGCCAACGAGCTCTGAACGAGATAGCCCGTGTGATCTCTGAGTGGGCTGTTCTCTCCGCCTACACAGTGGCGCCGCTACACAGGCTGGTCCGCCGCGTCCAGGGCCGGCCGCCCAAAGAGGCGGCCATGTCTCTGCTCAGGAAGCAGATCGAGTCAGCGGGGCTGGAGATCCTGGAGACGCGTGCCTTGCTGCCTTACCTACACGCGCAGCACATGTTCCTGGTCCGGCCCGGGCCAGACTGAAAGGCGACGGCTACCAGACCAGGTGGAACCGCTCCTGGCGCCGGAACACCCAGTGGCGGGCGCCGGAGGCGTCCAGGTAGGCTTCCTCCTCCTGCCGGCAGCTGACTCGCTGGCCGCCCCACTCGGGCACTGGTACCGTGGCCTGGAGCTCGATGGAGTGCCAGGTGGACGGGCGAAGCACGATGTCGCCCCTTACAGGGACGCCTTCCTGGGCATCCCAGCGGCCGATCAGGGGGCCGGCTCCATGGCCGTGGTCGCCGATGGGGTGGGTGTAGATGGTGCCGTCGATGCCTTCCGCCTGCATCCGTGCCCGGGCGCTGGCCAGGATCTCGTTCCCTGTGCGGCCGGGCTCCATCTCCTCCAGCACCAGGTCCTGGAGCCGGTTCGAAGTGGCGAGGCAGGCCAGGAGGCCGGCGGGCGCATCCGTCTCGCCTTCCCGCAGGACGTAGCCGTTGTGCTGCGTGTCGGTCTTCAGGCCCATGAAGTCCAGGCCCACGTCGGTCCAGAGCAGGTCTCCTCGCTGGATGACCACCGGGCCGTCCGCCGGCACGCCGCCGGCCCGCTGCACGGCCAATGACGGCTGGAACCAGGTGTTCATCCCCATCTCCCGGATCCGCTCCCGGAACCACCAGATGAGGTCGTCGGTGGTGGTGACGCCGGGGGTGATGACGGCGCTGGAGAACCCGTGGGAGATCATGGCGTGGACCGTCTCCATCATCTGCCGGTAGCGGGGCAGCATCTCGGGGACGCGGACGGCGATGTAGTCCACCGCCAGGCGAG
>SLCC01000042.1 GCA_007126035.1 Gemmatimonadota bacterium | reverse complement strand
CGCGCCCCCTGCGGCGTTACGCCTCCTCGGAATAGCGTTGCTATGCCTGCGTCGGCGCGCCTTGCCGGAGGCGCGCATCCGCGCTCTCGGTGCTCACCGAACTTCGGAATCGGTCCACTAGTACAGAGCCCGGGCTCCTGGTCCTGGCTCTCGAAGCGCCTTCCGTGGTTGGCCCTACTGCTGGCGGCAGGCTGCGATCTGTCGGACCGACGCCCGGAGAGCGGACAGGACCTTCCGGCCGGGTTGGTAGCGTATGTGGAGCCGGACCGTGCCTCCTCACTCCGGCTCGGTGAAGGCGTCCTCTACCACTCGGTCCGGAGCGGGGCGGAGCCCTGGTCACTCCATCTCCTCGAGGTGGACCCCACCCGCTGCGAAGTGGGCTTTCAGGTGGCCACCACCGGTACCGATGAGGTGCTGGTCCCCGTCTCTGAACTGGCTGGCCCACCCGAATCAGGGGTAGTGGCGGCAGTGAACGGCGACTTCTTCACCGCGGAGAACCGCCCCATCGGTGTGGAGGCCTCCGCCGGCAAGGTCCGGGGCCGCTCGACACCCACCGCCTTCGCCTGGCAGCCAGGGAGGCTCCCCTCCGTGGACCGGGTCCAGTGGGACGGCGACTCGTTGAAGGTCGGCGATTTCGCCCTCTCAGCCTCCGAACCGGACGGCCTGACCGAGATCCTTTCCGGGTACCCGCCCCTCCTGGCGGATGGGCAGTGGGTGGGCGATCTGTTGCAAGCCGAACGTCCGGCCTTCGCCTCGTCTCGCCATCCCCGGACGGCACTGGGCTGGGACACGGCCCGGCGCCGGGTCTGGATCGTGGTGGCGGAGGGACGGCGGGAAGGAAGCGCCGAAGGGATGACGCTACCCGAGTTGGCAGGTCTGTTCCTCTCCCTCGGCGCAACTGAGGCCCTGAACCTGGACGGCGGCGGCTCATCTGTGATGGTGGTGCAGGGTCGACGGATGAGCCGCCCCGCCGGCCCTACGGGGGAGCGCCCCGTAGCGAACGCCCTGCTGGTCCGGGTGGACTCGACCTACTGCCAGGCGGCGGCGCCGCGCTGAAGCCAAGCCGCAGGTCCGGCTTCGCGGAGCGGCGGGTGCTCCTACCGTAACGCGGCTGCCGCCTCCAACACAGGAGCCTGGCCAGCTTCCTATCCCGGCCCCGGTGGACTACCTTCCACAATCCGCTGCAAGTCCGGTGCTCGACAGGAGGACGAAATGCAGTCTCGGCCGCTGCTTGTCATCACGCTCATCTTCCTGGCCGTTGCTGGCTGCGCCACCCTGGCCGGTGGGCCCGGGGACCTGCCCACCCGCTTCCCGGACGCGCCCAGGATAATGGCCTTCGGCGATGTGCACGGGGACCTGGACGCCACGCGGCGTGCGCTACGCCTGGCTGGCGCCATCGATGAGAGGGACCGGTGGGTCGGAGGGCATCTCGTGGTGGTCCAGGTGGGGGATCAACTGGATCGGGGCGACGACGAACGAGCCATTCTCCGTCTCTTCGACCGCCTGGTGGGTGAAGCGGCCAGAGCCGGCGGCGCGTTCCACCCGCTGATCGGCAACCATGAGGCAATGAACGCGCTCCTGGACCTGCGCTACATCACGGAGGGCGGCTTCGCGGACTTCGCCGACGTGGATGTCGAGCTCCACGGCGATTCCGCACTGGCGGAGTACCCGCCTGAACAGCGCGGCCGCGTTCTGGCTTTCGCGCCCGGCGGCGAATACGCACGGCTGCTGGCGAACTGGAACACGATTGCCATGGTGGGCGAGACGGTGTTCGTCCATGGAGGCGTGCTCCCGCACCACGCCGAATACGGCATCGAGAAGATCAACGCCGAGATCCGGGCCTGGCTACGGGGCGAGGGGGAGGAGCCGGAGTGGGTAAGGGGACCGGACACCCCCATCTGGACGCGGCTCTACTCGAGGGGGCCGGGCGACGAGGCCTGCACCACCGTCGCCGAGGTCCTCCATATCCTGGGTGCGCGAAGGATGATCGTGGGTCACACGGTGCAGCGGCAGGGGATCACGTCGTACTGTGACGGCCGGATCTGGGCTGTCGATGTGGGCCTGGCCGCATACTACGGCGGGCCGACGGAGGTGCTGGAGATCTGGGGCGACGAGGTGAGACCGCTGAGGGAGGGGACGCAATGACTGCGCCCTCGGGTCTCGTGACCCCAGGGGCGGCGGCGGGGGTGGCGGCCGGGACCGCGCCTTGCCCCGGCCAGCGCACGGTCCTATCGTCCACGAGGGGCTGCCGTTGCGCCGAACTGCTCGTCGGCATTCGACCAGCCACCTGATAGCTTCGGGTGTACCAATACCATTCAAGGAGATGATGAACCATGACTGGACTCATGCACCGGCTCGCCGGGGCTGCCACGGTAATCCTACTCGCCCTCGGAACCGGCTGTGCCAGCGGGACTGGCGGTACGCCGGGGGACGCCACCTTGACGAACGAGACCACGATCACCGTGGAGAACTTCCATTCCGCTGCTGAAGACGTCAACGTCTTCATTGTCCCCGACGGTGGCGTAGCGCGGACCGCGCTGGGACCGGTGCCTCGCGGCGAGACCCGCTCCTTCACGTTCGAAGGTAGTCGCGGGGCCTATCGGCTGGTCAGTGTCCGTGCCGTGGGCGAGACAACATCGGAGCGGATCAACATCAACCACCGCACGGACATTACCTGGAACCTCCAACGGAATCGGGCAACCGTCTCCAGGCGTTGACGCCCGTCGCCAACAGGAGGAAGCTCGCCTTCCGGCGTCGTCCGTGTCCGATTGGGTCGAGGGCGTACGACGCCGGGTGGCTGTCCGACAGGCGAACGATCTCGCCTCCAAGGGCAACCCCTCCGCCACTATGCCTTTCACGCCAGAGCCTCAGCCAATCTCCAGCCGGCCTTGCCTTTAGCTCTTGCGTCCTCGTGGAGCGGGTCTTACATTGGTTCCCCACACAAGGATAAATGACGATTGCCGGCGCGACGAACCGCGCCTGGCCTTGCCGCTAGCCGGAGGGATGTCTGCGCGTGTATGGTTCGCAAGTCCGGAATGCTCGGTGCAAGTGGTTCCGGGGAGCGGCGCTGGTCTCGGATGCCCCGGGGCAGTCGGCACACGCGTCTCGTCCGTGAATCCCACCTGAACGTCTGTGTGAGATGGACGCTTTATCGCTGCTGAAGGCTATCAACCAGGTGCATCTTCGCTCCTGGCCGTTGACGACTGGCAGCGCGCATTTGACCCCTTGACGACGGAGCCTTCCCTTGGCTGAGTCGACCTGTTCGAGCTTGCAGCTGGTTCTGCGACCTCCCTGAGATGTGGACCGGTCAGTAACTGACCGAACGGCGTTCCACACTCTCGCCAACGGCAGTGCGCCCTATAACACCAGTGCCGTACGCCCATGGCGGCCGATATAGATCAAGTTCGTGATGTTAGCAGTCGACACAAGAGGACCTACACGTGGAGGAAGAGGAATGTTGCAACACCTGTCAGTGTGCGTGCTTGCGTTAAGCCTCGCCTTGACTCCTGTGGTCGAGCTTGCGGCGCAGCAGCCTGCACAGCAGACCGGATCCATAGGGGTCGTGGTGACGGATCGCCAGAGCGGCGATCCTATTGCGAACGCGCAGGTCTCTGTCGCCGGGACACAACTCGGCGCCATTACCGACCAGAACGGCCGTGCCTTGATCAGGCAGGTCCCGGTCGGGAGCCACACCGTCCGCGTCAGCCTGCTGGGTTACAGTGACGCTCGCCAGACCGATGTGCAGGTCGAAGCCGGCGGTGTGGCCTCTGTGAGCCTGGCCGTTGAGCAGTCGGTCCTGGCCCTCGCTGGGATAACGGTCTCGGCGACGACCGACCCGGTGGAGGGCGTGAAGATGCCCATGACGGTCGGTACCGTCGGGACGGATCAGCTCCAGGTGCCCGCCACCAACTCCGCCCTTGCCGCAATGCAGGGCAGGGTGGCCGGTGCGAACATCATCCGGGCGTCCGGGCAGCCGGGTACGGGCGTGTACATCCAGCTCCGCTCTCTCACGGGCTTCGAGTCGGATGCCTCGCCCCTGATCGTGGTGGACGGCGTGATCCTGGCCCGCTCCTTCAGCGGCACCACGGCGGACATCGAGTCCATGGACATCGAGTCCATCGAGGTGATCAAGGGCGCCGCTGCCGCGTCGCTGTACGGGTCGCGGGCCGCAGCGGGAGTGGTGAGCATCACCACGAACCGGGGCCGGGGTCTGCCTGCGGGCGAGACCCGCTTCCAGTACCGTTCCGAGATGGGCCGTGATGTCCTCGGCGGTCGGATCCCCCTGGCCTTGTCCCATCACTACCTCATGAACGAGGATGGGACGAGGCTTATCAACGCGGAGGGGCGGGACACGACCTGGGCAGGCAGGACGCCCAAGCCGGACCGGATCGCCGACCTCGGCTATCCCGGCCAGGCGTTCGACAACCTGGCGGCTCTGTACCGCCCGGGGTTGTACCTGCAGCAGAACTTCTCCATGTCCCAGAACACGGAGAGCACCACGTTCACCACCTCCATTGCTCGCCTCGACCAGTCAGGCGCGCTGGAGAACAACAAGGGCTTCGATCGGACCACGGCTCGGGTCACGCTGGATCACCGGGTGGGGGAGATGGTGAACATCTCCATGGTCGGTACGCATGTCCGGTCGTTCCGGGACGTCGTGTCGGGTAACCCATACACGGCCATCCTGACCTATCCGGCGTTCGTGGACCTGACGGCCAGAGATGAAGACGGGAACTTCCTGATGGTGCCGGATCCTTCCGTCGAGATCGAGAACCCGCTCTGGCGGCAGGCCAGCCGCGACAACAACGAGACGCGCGCCCGGACGCTGGGGAGCGCCAACATGCGTGTCGTGCCCGCCAACTGGATCACCTTCGAGGGCCAGGCCAGCTACGACCGCTCCGACATCAATTCCCAGGTCTACGTGCCCATGGGGGTCCCGATCTCCGCGTTCGACGAGAGTATTGCCTCGGGCGGGCGGCTGGACCTTTTCCACCGGCGGACCGACAGCTTCAATGCGTGGTTCGGCGCCACCCTGCGCCAGCAGCTGGGCGACCTGAACCTGCGGCTAGCGACTCGCGCCCTGACGGAGCGGGAGCGGTCCGACTGGTTCCGTGCCGACGGTCGGGACTTCGTCGTCCCGGGCGTGCCGGACCTGGACGTTGCGGCCAACATGGAAACCATCGGGTCGGGCATCACCGAGATCCGGTCGAACGGGTTCCTGGTGGATCTGGGCCTGGACTTCCGGGACCGTTACATCATGACCGCCATGGTCCGCCGGGACGGGAGCTCCCTCTTCGGCCCCAGGCAGCGGTGGCAGACGTACACACGTCTCGCCGGCGCATACCGGATGTCGCAGGAGGAGTGGTTCAACGTACCGTTCATCGACGAGTTCAAGCTCCGCTACGCCATGGGTGAGGCGGGCGGCCGTCCAGGCTTCTCCAACCAGTACGAGCTCTGGAACGTCACCCGTGCCGGTGGTGTCACGCGTGGCAACCAGGGGAACCCGAACCTCCGGCCACAGTTCACCCGGGAGCAGGAAGTTGGGCTCGACGTCATCGGGTTCAACAACCGGGCGGAGATGTCGCTGGTCTACGCGCATCAGACCTCGAGGGACCAGATCATCTACCTGCCGGCCATCACCATGACCGGGTTCAACTCGGTCCTCGGTAACGGTGCGACGATCCAGGGCAAGACCCTGGAGGCGGAGTTCCGGGCGTGGCCTGTTCGGACCCGGGACGTCACCTGGAACATGAGCCTGGTGCTGGACCAGAGCCGGAACGAGATCACGAGTTGGGACCGCGCCTGCTTCTTCGGCTCCAACGCCGGTCGGACCCACGAGTTCACCTGTGAAGGTGAGAGCGCGGGCGATTTCTGGGTCCAGACACTGACCCAGAGTCATGACCAGCTCCCGTCCTGGGTCCAGGACCGAGCCGACGAGTTCGTGATCAACGACGACGGCTATTTGGTCTGGGTGGGCGTCAACCAGGTCGACGGGACGCCGAACAGCTGGCAGGACGGCCTCACGGAGAACTGTCGTGAAGGCGGCACCTGCTGGGGCACGCTGTTCTCTGCCGGCGGGCAGACGTACCGCTGGGGCGAGCCGTTCCGGGTCCTGGATGAGGATGGTCAGCCGGTCCGCATCAACGCCGGCTCCAGCCTGCCGGACCTCAACTTCGGATTCACCAACAACATCACCTTCCGCGGCTTCACGGTGTTTGCCGCCTTCCGCGGCCAGATCGGCGGCAAGGTCTACAACAACGTCCGCCAGTGGATGTATGGCTCGCTGCGCCACGGCGACTTCGATCAGCGTGGCAAGCCGGACGGCGAGAAGAAGACGGTGGACTACTACCAGCGCGGCATCTACAACGGGTACGCCTGGACTGATATCTACCTCGAGGATGGCAGCCACCTGAAGCTCGGCGAGCTCTCGGTCCGGTACCGCTTCAACCAGAGCCAGCTCCAGCGCGTGCTCGGCCCCCTGGCGCCGACCAACCTGGGTGTGGGGGTGAACGGCCGGAACCTGTTCACGCTGACCAACTACTCGGGCTTCGACCCCGAGGCGGGGACCCAGTTCTCGCGGGTGGAGAACATCCGCTATCCGCACCTGCGGACGTTCACGGCCACGTTCGACGTCACCTTCTGACCAAGACCGAGGATCGAAGATGTACAAGATAATCAAGACGAGTCTGGTCCTGGCGGCGCTGGTCGGAACGGCCGCCTGCCAGGATCTCAATGTGCCCAACCTGAACCTGCCGGACACCGAGCGGGCGCTGTCCACGCCGGAGGCGGTGGAGTCGGTGATCGAGAGCTCCTTCTCGATCTGGTGGGGCCGGATGCACAACGCTCCCGACGCCTACTGGTACTTCCCCACGGCCGCTGCCGAGGTGACGAACACCATACGCAGTAGGGACATGCAGGCGAGCCTCGAGCCCAGGATCGCTCTGAACAACGATCCCATGTCTAACCACGTCTGGATCCCGAGATCCGCGTGGGACGGCTTCCCCTCCGGGGCCGCCAACACGAACGACGGCATCCGGGTCATCGAGAACGGGATGCGGATCATGGTCGCGGACGAGGAGGGCGGGACGGCCGAGGACCGGACGGACCGGGCCTGGACGTTTGCCAAGCTCTGGCAGGGGATCAACCTCGGCTACCTGGGGCTGGTCTTCGACCGGGCCGCGCCTGCCACGGAGAAAGAGGTAATCGATGATGCCTTCTGGGAGAAGCACAACCTGAAGACGTACGCGGAAGTGGTGGCCATCGGCGTCAACTCCATCGAGCAGGCCATCGAGCGGGCCGAGACCGGCGACCAGTGGACCCTCCCCTACACCTTCATCAACGGGAGGAACTACAACAACGCCGAGATCGTCCAGTTCGCCCACACCATGATCGCCCGGCTGCTGATCTACCAGGCCCGCACCCCCGAGGAGCGGGATCAGGTGGACTGGAACAAGGTGCTCTATCACACGGAGCGCGGGCTCACCTTCGACTTCGATGTCGGTCTGGAATCGGGCGTCCTCACAAGCATCGGGTGGATCCAGCGGGCAGAGCTGGGCAACGTCGCCCCCACCCACTCCCAGAGCTTCCGTGTGCACCCGCACATCCTGGGGTTGGCGGACGTGTCCGGGAACTACCAGGAGTGGCTGGCGCTGGACCTGGACGAGCGGGATGGGTTCCTCATAACCACCCCGGATGTTCGCTTCCAGGCCCCGGCAGACACCATCGCCGGAACGGGCGGCCCCACCTCCGACGGGGCGTACTTCCGGTATCGCGCGGGTTGGAACACCCTTATGGACCGGGGGCTCTACAACCGGTCGAGCTACAGCTGGTGGCGCCGGGCCAACTACGGCGAGGGCAACTGGCAGACCGGGTCGCTCAACATCGCCACAGTGGATGAGAACCGGCTCTACCGGGCGGAAGCCCTCCTCCGGACGGGCGACCTCCAGGGAGCGGCGGAGCTCATCAACGTGACCCGGACCCGGGGCCACCGTATCGGCACGACGGAGTTCCCGTCGAACCTGCCGCCGGTCACGGCGGACGGCGTGCCCCAGTCCGAGGACTGCGTGCCACGGACCAAGGCGGGGGCCTGCGGGTCGCTGCTGGACGCCCTCCGCTACGAGCGGGCCATCGAGCTGTTCGCCCTGGACGTCTACAGGGCCTGGATGGACTACAGGGGCTTCGGTATGCTTATCTCGGGGCAGGCGTATCACATGCCGATCCCGGGCCGGTACCTCGTATCCATGGAGCTACCCATCTACACCTTCGGCGGCGTGGGCGGCGAAGGTGCGGCGCCCTGAGCTAGAATAGCCAGTACCGGGTAGTATGTGCGGGGCCGGCAGGGAACCTGTCGGCCCCGTCACGTTATCACCACATGGATGAATCAGATGAACAGCTATAATCGAACCTGGGCCGCAGCGCTCGCGGTCGCCGTGGTGACCGGCTGCGCTTCGGTCGGCGGAGCCAGCACCTTCCGGGAAGACGTCGGCACCGCCACCGAGCCGGACGCCACTACCGTGATGGAGCGGGTGGCAGGGCAGTTCCATTACCAGGTCAACCGGCGCGAGGAGCCGCCGAACTTCTGGATCGAGACCCACTGGCAGGTCCGGCCCCCCTTCGAGGACGAGCGCGAACTGGGGGTCATACATGCCGAGACACGACTGACCCTACGCGGTCGCCAGCGAGTCGATACGCTGCTGGGCTCCCATTTCGCCATGAGCCTCCTCGTGGAGAACCGAACCCGCACCGCCGATGACCCGGCCTGGGTCGAGACTCGGAACACCCTGATGTTCGAGGCGTACGCCAAGAGCATCGCAGACCGGTTGGAGCAGGAATTGCGTACCATTGGCGTACGGAGGTTTCACTAACGGGCGCCGCCGGACCTGACCGCCTGGAGGTCTGGCAGGCACCCGTCGGGTCCGAGGAGGTACAGATGCAGCGGTTACGGAGTGAGCCCCGCGCCAGCCGGCATGTAGAGGCGGGACGTGCTGGCGCGCGGCTCTTCCTTGTCCTCCTCCTGATCCTGCCGGCCTCCGCCCTGGCGAATCGTCACCTGGCCGCGGCCGACCTGACCGCTCAGTCTCTGCCACCCGAGGGCGTCGTGGTGCTCGGCACCGTATTCGACCGTACCCAGAACGCCCCGGTCCCCCACGCTTCGTTGCACCTCGAGTGGGCCGACGACGAGCCCGACGAGGAGGAGCACCCTGACGAGGAGCGTCCACGCGCCACGACCTCCACGGACGAGGACGGCGGATTCATCTTCCCGGAGCTGCCAAAGGGTTTGTACCGCCTCACCGTCGAGGCCCTGGGGTACCAGACCCTCAGCCAGGAGGTACGAGTCGACGGGGTTTCCCCGTTCACCCTGACCGTTCGTCTCGTCCCCGATGCCATCGAGCTGGAAGGTCTCGTCGCCACCACCCCCACCAACCCGTGGCTCAAGGAGCGAGGGTTCTACGAGCGACGGATGCGCGGCCTGGGCACCTCATATACCGGGGAGGAGCTCCGGGACCTCCAGATCTACCACGTCACCGACCTGTTCCGCATGCTGGCCGGGGTCTCTTTGGCCTCCGGCCGGTCACCCTCGAGCCCCATCGTCCAGTTCCGCCGGGGCTGCCGCCCGGATGTGGTCATAGACGGGTTCAATCAGGGGCCGAACGTCCGGATCGACGATCTGGTGCTCCCGGGCGACGTGCAGGGCATCGAGATCTATCGAACAGCTACCGTCCCGGCGACGTACTCCGCTAGCTCCTGCGGAGCCATCCTGATCTGGACATTGGGGGCCGCACCAGAGGACGGACGCCCCTGGACGTGGCGCCGCGCCGGGGTCGCACTGGTCCTGATCCTCACCGGTTACCTGGTCGTCCGCTGACCCGCCCCTGTCCATAGCTCCTGTTGGGATCTGCCTCACCGGGTGATCGCGACGCCGTTGGCCGCGCTCGCCGCGGTAGCAGCAGCTGGCTGGTGTCGGCCGCCAACGTTAGGTCCGCGCCGGGCGTCCTCCTGTAGGTGCAGCCGATCTACTTTTCCGGGAGAGCCATGATGCGTCGACTCCTCCACGTAGCCCTCTTGTTCCTGTTCACCGGGATCCCGTCCACCCTCGACGCCCAGGCGCGGCGGGCCCTGGACCACGACGACTACGGCCACTGGAACGCAATCCGGGGCCAGGCGCTGTCGGACGACGGCCGGTGGCTCCACTACGCGCTCGACCCGCGTGAAGGGGACGGCCTGTTCCTGGTCCATCGCCTCTCCGATGACACCAAGCACACCTTCGAGCGCGGGGTCGGGGCCTCGTTCACTCCGGACGCTCGCTTTGCCGTCTTCCGCATCTCCCCGCGCGACGCCGCGGTCAAGGAGGCGCGCGAGAGGAGGACGCGGCCGGCGAACATGCCCAGGGACTCCCTGGCCATCCTCGACCTGAGGTCGGGGGAGGTGGTGAAGACCGAGAAGGTCAAGGCCTTCCGGCTCGCCGACGAGAGCTCGCGGTGGCTCGTCTACCACCTGGAGAGCGCGCCTGCTCCGGCCCGGCCAGACTCGGCGACCGAGACAACGCCAGCGGCGGAGCGTCCGGCGGAGCGTCCGGCGGAGCGGGCTCCCAGGCCGACCGCGCCCGCCGGAGTGCCTGCGGCCGAAGTGGGCGAGGAGGCTGAAGAGCCGAAGCAGCGGGAGAAGTCAAGGGGCACGCCGCTCGTGCTGAGGGACCTAACCACGGGCCAGGAGACGACGTTCGAGGACGTGACGCTGTTCCAGCTCACCCCGAGTGGCAGCCACCTGATCTACGTGGTGTCGGGCAAGGATGGTGAAGGGGACGGGATCTACGTCGTGGAGACCCGCTCCGGCGCCGTGCAGCCGCTGATGACGGGGGCTGGCGAGTACATCCGGCTCGCGCTGAACGAGGCGGGCACCGAGGTCGCCTTCCTCTCGAACCGGGACGACTGGGCGAGCGACCCGGAGCGGGACGCGGCGCACACCCTCTACCAGGCGCCCCTGGCCGGGGCGGCGACGGCCATCGCCGCGGAGGGGACGGCCGGCGTGCCGGTCGGGTGGTGGATCAGCCCGCACCGGTCTCCCAACTTCTCCGAGGACGGGCGCCGCCTGTTCTTCGGCACCGCGCCCCGGCCGGGCCCGAAGCCGCCGGAGGTACCGGCGGACGAGCGGGTGCAGGTTGACATCTGGAACTGGCAGGACCCCTACATCCAGCCCATGCAGCTGGTGCAGGCGGACCGGGAGCGGCAGCGCAGCTACCTGGCCGTGGCGCACCTGGACGACGGGGCGCGGGTGGTCCAGCTGGCCGATGAGCTGCTGCCCACGGTGATCCCCGGCCGCAACGGGGACGCCGACCAGGCGCTGGGCCTGTCAGACCTGCCGTATCGCCATCTGGTCTCGTGGGACGGCCGCTACAACGACGTCTACGCCCTGGACGTCCGTACCGGTGAGCGGACCCGGATCCTGGACCAGGTCCGCGGCTCGGCCCAGCTCTCGCCCACGGCGCGCTACGTGTACTGGTGGGACGGGAGCGAGCAGGCCTGGTTCGCCCGCCACATGGACGGCCGGACGGTCAACCTCACGGCCGCCATCCCATACCCGGTGCACAACCGCCTCCATGACACGCCCCAGCCGCCAGGCTCGTACGGCCTGACGGGCTGGACCGACGACGACCGGCACATCCTCATCAACGACGAGCACGACATCTGGCTGGTCGATCCCGTCGGCGCGCAGCCGCCGGTGAACCTGACGGCTGGGATGGGGCGCGAGAACAATCTCCGGCTCCGCTACGTGCGCCTCGACCGGGACGAGGACGCCATCCCGCTGGGCCGCGATGTCCTGCTGTCCTCGTTCGATTTCCACACCAAGGCGCAGGGCTTCTACCGGACCCGTTTCGGCACTCGTGCCCGGGACGTACCGTCGCCGCGGCACCTGCTGAGCGACGACGCATCGTTCTCGAACCCCGTTCGCGCCGCGGACGCGGACGTCCTCCTGTTCACCCGGTCCACCTGGAACGACTTCCCGGACCTCCACGTGAGCGACCTGTCGCTGCGCGACCCCCGCCGGGTCACGGAGGCGAACCCCCAGGTGGCCGAGTACCGCTGGGGCACCGCGGAGCTCACCGAGTGGGTCTCCGTCGATGGCACGCCGCTCCAGGGCATCGTCTACAAGCCCGATGACTTCGATCCCGATCATCAGTACCCCATGATGGTCTACTTCTACGAGCGGTCATCGAACGGGCTGCACCGCTTCCACGTGCCGACGGCGGGCGGCTCGTCCATCAGCCTGCCCTTCTACGTGAGCCGCGGTTACGTGGTCTTCGTGCCGGACATCCCCTACAAGCCCGGCTACCCCGGTGAGAGCGCCATGAACGCCGTGATGCCAGGCGTGCTGAGCCTCGTCGCCCAGGGCTTTGTCGACCGCGAGCGGATCGGGGTCCAGGGCCACAGCTGGGGCGGGTACCAGATCACCTATATGATCACGAAGACCAACCTGTTCGCCGCCGCCGAGGCGGGCGCGCCCGTGGTCAACATGACCAGCGCCTACGGTGGGATCCGGTGGGACAGCGGCATGGTGCGGCAGTTCCAGTACGAGCAGACCCAGAGCCGGATCGGGGGCACGCTCTGGAACGCCAGCCACCGCTACATCGAGAACTCGCCGCTCTTCGAGGCCTACAAGGTCGAGACGCCGCTGCTCATGATGCACAACGACCGCGACGGCGCGGTGCCCTGGGAGCAGGGCATCGAGTTCTTCGTGGCGCTCCGGCGGCTGGGCAAGCCCGTATGGCTGCTCAACTACAACGGTGAGCGCCACGGGCTCCGGCGCGAGGCGAACCGGAAGGACTGGGCCATCCGGATGCAGCAGTTCTTCGACCACTACCTCATGGACGCGCCCATGCCGGTCTGGATGGCCGAGGGCGTGCCCGCCGTCCGCAAGGGCGAGACGCTGGGGCTCGAGCTCGTCGAGGAGCCTGCCATGGCGGATCGGGAGAGGTAGGGGGCGGGCGCCGCTTCGCCGCGCAGGCGGGCTCGGGCTGTGCCCTCGCGATGGCTCGGCTACGCTCGCAGGCGTTGGGGCTGGGCGGGTGGGTCAGGGCTCTCCCGCCCGTCGCTTCATCGTTACCAGGATGGTGATGACGAGCGCCGCGATGGCGATGGCTCCGGCAATGGTCGGCAGGAGCAGGATCGGTGTGGCGCGGGCGATGACCAGCCGACCCTCGGTCCGGGCGTAGCGGTCGTCGATGCGGGGCAGGCCGTCGGGTCCGGGTGGCTGGGTGGTGGCGTAATCGAGGACGGCGGTCCAGACGGCCAGCTCCAGGCCATCGCGGCGGATGATGGCGTCGTCCAGATCGTGGATGGGGCGACCGTCGGCGTCCCTGGCGGTAATGGCCAGGCGCGGGAGCATCTGGCCCACGACGGGCAGGAAAGAGGCGACGTACCGGTCGGTGACCACGTGGTAGAGCCGGTCGTCGTTGCGTTCGAGGGGGACGAAGGAGCCGTCCGGCGTCTGGCGCTCCGCCTCTAGAACGGCCCTGCCGGTGGGTATCGGCGTGCCCCGGAACGGGACGCGGAAGAGGATGGCGCGGCGGGGGTCGTAGCGCATGCGCAGGCCGGAGGCCTGGAGGTAGTAGGAGTCGCGGAGGAGCTCGGAAAGCAGGACGCCGACCTCGAGGACGCGCCGCACGTCCTGGCCCGTAAGCCAGACGGAGACCAGGGGGTAGCCGGGCCCGTCGCCCAGGCCGGCGCCCATGCCCACCACGCCGGCAAGGTCGTAGGCGACGACATGGCCCTCGCCGCCGGGCATTGTGCCGTGGACCATGTCGCCGCGGATCACGCCGTTGGCCTGGAACGCGAAGTCGACGGGCCGGCCGGTGGCGGCCTCGGCGGCCCGACGGATGGCGTCGGTGACGAAGTTGCCGAACGGCGACTCCCTCATGGGTGGCCTCGCCGGCAGGACGAAGTCGGAGCGTGCGACCACCTGGTCCGTGCTCCGGACCTGGCCGAGCGTGTAGCGGTCGAGCTTGGCGTCGACGCGGCGACGGTGCTCCTCGACCCGGGCTGCCATGGCCGGTTCTTCGGCGACCGAGGTGTCCAGTCGGATCACGAAGGGGGAGCCCGTCTCCGGGTTGCGGAGCCGGGTTCGTCCCGTGGCCGGGTCGTAACCGATCTCCACCAGGGTCACCTGCCGGAGGTATGCGCCGGGGTGGACGATGATCGTGGAGCCCTCCACGACGGGCTCCTCCAGCAGGAGGTGGTCGTGGCCGCCCAGGATGAGGTCGATGTCGGGGACGGCCCGGGCCAGCGCCCGATCCTCGGTCAGGCCCGAGTGGGTCACGGCCACCACGAGCTGAGCACCGGCCTGGCGCAGCTCGGCTACCGCCGACCGGGCCGCGGGGACGGCGTCGTCGAACTCCACGGGGTCGGCCAGGGTGACGAAGCGCCGGGCCTCATCGCCCAGGAGGCCCACTACGCCGACGCGCAGGCCGTTGGGCAGCGCGAGGAGGTGGTGGCGTCGGAGCCCGACATCGGCCAGCGGATGGTCGGCGGGCGGGCGGGTGTTGCTGGCGACGATCGCAGTCCGGTGGGCGGCCTCGGGAAAACCGGCGGCGCGAAGGTAGCCGGCCAGGCGGTGGGCATCGTAGTCGAACTCGTGGTTGCCCAGCGTGGTCAGGTCGTAGCCCAACTCCACCATGAGGCCGAGCTCGGGTGCCCGGCCTTCCAGGAGGAGCCAGGCGAAGGGGGTCCCGCCCAGGTGGTCTCCGGCGGAAGTGAGGAGGACGGGCTCGCTGGCCTCCGCCTTCCTGGACCGCCACTCCTCCACGACGGTGGCCAGACGGGCCAGCCCGCCCGGGGAGGTGCCCTGCCCGCCGGGACGGTGGTCGGCCAGGGGGAAGGGAAGGAGGTGGGAATGCTCGTCGCTGGTATGGAGGAAGGTGACCCGGAGCTCCTCCTGCGCCGCGGTCGGCGCGGCCAGGGCTGCTAACGCCAGGCCCGCAGCCAGGACCGCAGCCAGGACCGCAGCCAGGACCGCAGCCAGGACCGCAGCCAGGACCGCAGCCAGG
>SLCC01000137.1 GCA_007126035.1 Gemmatimonadota bacterium | reverse complement strand
CCATGGCTGGCCAACCTCCGTGTGCTTGGGCTCCGAGCCCGTTTATGTCTTGGAGACGAAGCTAAGGCTTCGGACTCCGCAACGGAGGTTGGCCTTCTCATCCCAATCTGCTATGCCTGCGCCGGCGAGTTGCCTCATCGGGCAGACGACCCATGGCGGCGCCCATATCGTCAGTCATGTGCCGGGCCTGACTGGTGGCCGAATGGCCCCCGCTTGTCAGGTCCAGCCGATCAGGTGGAAGAAGAATAAGAAGAAGTGACGGGGCTGGCCGCCTGGTCGCGCCCGGGGACCGGGTCCGCCTCCTCCCGGGCCACCCGGCGCTGCGCCAGGCCCAGCCACACGCCGAGCCCGGCCCAGACCACCGCCAGTGGCACCACCAGCGTAGCCAGCCCCGCCAGCGCCAGACCCAGCCGCCCCAGCAGGCCCTCGGTCCAGGCGCCGACCACGTCCCCGCCACGATACACGAAGGTGTCGATGAAGGCCTTGGCCTTGTACTTGTCCTCGCGGCTGACCACCGTGAACAGCGTCTCCCGGGCCGGCCGCATGATGGCCCGCTGCACGGCCCGGAACACGGCCTCGAAGACGATCAGCGCCGCCAGGGTGCCCACGATGGCCAGGCCGACGAAGCCCAGGGCCACGGTGATGGGCAGCAGCATGAGGGCCACGTGGACGCCGACACGCTTCATCAGGTGTCCCGCCACCAGCAGCTGGAGCGCCAGGGTGGCGAGCTGCGTTATCATGTCTATCCGACCGAAGACCGCGGTGCGCAGGTCCAGGTCATCACCCAGAGCGGCCACCATCTGGAGGCGAGTGAAGTAGAGGAAGGTGGCCATCACGGCCAGCACCAGCACGAAGCCGGAGATGCCCAGCAGGTACGGCGACCGCAGCGCGGCACGGAACCCTTCCCAGGCGCTGCCGCCGATCACCGCCCCCTCGTCGACGGCCGGCGGCGCGTCGGCGTCGCCTGCCGCGAGGGGGTCAAGCCGCTCCGGTTGCAGCCTGGCCACGAGCCAGGCCGCACCGATGGCCAGTACCAGGAACCCCACCGAGACCAGCAGCAGGTTGGCCGTGCCCAGTGGCTGGGCCAGCGTGGACGCCAGCCACGGCCCGAATATGGCGCCCAGCGTCCCGCCCACCGCCACCACCCCGAAGAGCCGCTTGCTCTGCTCCAGGGAGAAACGGTCCGCCATGAGCGCCCAGAAGACCATGGTGGTGAACAGGTTGAACACGCTGAACCAGACGTAGAATGCCTGGCCGCTGGTCACGCCCACTCCCGCCGGCGCCAGCACCAGCAAGCCGTAGAAGACCAGCAGGCTGGCGGCAAAGAACAGGTACGTGGCCGTGATGAAGAACAGCCTCCGGTACCTGCTCACCAGCAGCCCGAAGATCGGGTTCACCAGCAGCGTCACAACGGCGGTGCCCATGAAGAGCCAGCGCACCGTCTCGATCCCCCGCTGCATGCCCAACGCCTCACGGGCCGGGCGCAGGACCATGAGTGCCGTGAGGACGCAGAAGAAGAAGAAGGCCGATGCCAGGACCGGCGCCACCTCGTCTCGATCTATGTTGGTAAAGCGTTGAAGTATCGCGGTCATTCGCAGCAGGTAGATAAGGGACCAGGTGCCAGAGCCCTCGTGTAATGCCTCAACCCGAGCGGCACGCCACCAGACCAAACGTGGAGGATCCGCGGCGCCGCCGGAGCATAGCGGACGTTGGTCATGGCGGCAACGGCGGGATCCACAGCCAAGGAGGTCCGGGGGTCCTGGCCGCGTTTGACGGCGACCGTATCCCGTGCAACTATGCAGCGGGCGCGCCTGTCCAATCCTCCGCGGGGTGCCCCGCTGGAGGGGATGCGCGCCCCCGGAACCCCTTGGAGATCGTGCCATGAGCATCTCTCGCAGGAACTTCGTACGTGTGGCCGCCCTGGGCGGCCTGGTGGGGGCCACGGCCGGCGTGGCCGGCGTCTCCCTGATGTCCGATACGCTCAGGTCCGGGGGCCAGGCGCCCCGGTCGCTCCGCATTCTCATCCTGGGCGGCACCGGCTTCATCGGGCCCTACCAGGTCCGGTACGCGGTGGACCGGGGGCACCGGGTGACCGTCTTCAACCGTGGTCGCCGGCAAGCCGACCTCCCAAACGAGGTCGAGCACCTGATCGGCGACCGGAACGACGACCTCGACGCCCTGGTGGGGCGGGACTGGGACGTGGTCATCGACAACCCCACCGTCCTGCCCTTCTGGGTCCGGGACGCCGCGTCGCTTCTCCGTGACCACGCGGACCAGTACATCTTCATCTCGTCCATCTCCGTCTACGCCGACCCCAGCGAGCCGGGGCTGGACGAGACCACGGCACTGGCCGAATACGACGGCGCCGACCCCATGGCCGAGACCATGGAGACCTTCCAGGCGGCATCGGGCAGGCTCTTCGGTCCCCTCAAGGCGCTCTCCGAGCAGGAGGCGGAGAAGTGGTTCCCGGGCCGCACCACCATCGTCCGGCCGGGCCTGATCGTGGGGCCGGGCGACCCCACTGACCGGTTCACCTACTGGCCCGTCCGGGTGGCCCGGGGCGGGGAGGTGCTGGCGCCAGGGACGCCGGAGGACCCGGTCCAGGTGGTGGACGCCAGGGACCTGTCGCAGTGGATCATCCGGGTGGCGGAGCAGAACGCCACCGGCGCCTTCAACGCCACCGGCCCGGAGCGGCCCGCGCCAATGGGATCGGTGCTGGGTGCCATGGAGCCGCTGGCGGAAGAGCCGGTACGGTTCACCTTCGTCGACGCGGACTTCCTGTCCGACCAGGGCGTCCGGCCCTGGTCGGACATGCCCGCGTGGGTGCCGCCCGTGGGCTCCTCTGCCGGGCTCCTCCAGGTGAGCAACCAGCGAGCGGTCGAGCAGGGGCTCACCTTCCGACCAATCGCCGACACCGCCCGGGACACACTGGCATGGTTCCGGGACCTGCCGCAGGAGCGTCAGCAGAGCATGCTGGCCGGAATCTCCGCCGAACGGGAGGCCGAAGTGCTCCAGGCGTGGCACGACCGGCCGGTAGGGTGAGCGGGGCCGCGGGACCGGGCGCGAAAGTCTTCATCACCGGGACCAGCTCGGGGCTCGGCAGCGGGCTGAGGGATGCCTGTCTCGACAGGGGCTGGCAGGTCTACGGGCTGAGCCGTCGAGGCCCGGGCCGTGACCACCACCGGTTCCGACACGTCCGCTGCGACCTCTCGGCCTTCGAAGAAGCTGTCGCCCCCGCTCTGGACGAGCTCCTGGGCGATGCGGATGCCCTGGACCTGGTGTTCCTCAACGCCGGCGTCCTGGGCCCGATCAGGGCCATGCCCCACGTGACGGTGGACCACCTGCGCTCCGTGATGGACGTTAACGTCTGGGCGAACAAGGCGATACTCGACTGGATGCACGATCCCGGGCCGCCGGTCCGGCAGATCGTGGCCATATCCTCGGGCGCCGCGGTGCTGGGAAACCGGGGCTGGGACGGGTACGCCATCTCGAAGGCGGCGCTCAACATGCTCGTGCGCCTCTACGCCCACGAGCTTCCCGAATCCCACCTGACCGCGCTGGCGCCCGGGCTGGTGGAGTCCGGGTTCATGGACTACCTGTGCAAAGAGCCGGACCCAGCGGAGTTCCCCGCCGTCCAGCGGATCCGTGACGCCCGGGGCACGGACCGGATGCCAGGGCCTCGGGAGGCGGCGGAGCGGGTGCTGGACGTCGTCCCCGAGCTCCCGTCCCATCCCAGCGGAGAATACGTGGACATCAGACAGATCCTGGCCCCCGAGGAGTACCAGCAACTCCTCGGGGGCCAGGACCGGACCAGGCGTGAAGGCTGAGCCGCTAGTCCTCCAGCGAGATCTCGACCTCGATATCCGTCACATCTTCTGACGGTGTGACCTCGACACTCACCACCGTCGCCACGTAACCGTCCCACGCAGCTTCGCGCTCCCCTGTGTCTGAGTCGATCGGGAACGCGACGGTGACGTCATAGCTGCCGGGCGCCACGAAGTGGATCTTGAAGGTGCCATCCTCCTTGACCAGCGTGGTGGCCACAGGCTCACCGTTCTCCGCGTCAGCGGGCGTGGCGGTTACCACGAGCCCCTCAGTGTCCACGTCGTCCGGCGCGGTCACCTCGCCGGCGATGGAGCCGGCCACGTCCTCGACCACCGCGCGCAGCGTGGGCGTGAACAGGAAGTCCTTGATCCCGGCAGCGGTATCCGGGTCACCCTGCATCACGAAGTTCTGGAACACGTCGAAGTCCACCACCAGGAAGGTCTCCCCGGGCCGGATCTCCACGCCGGCGCCGTAGTCGTCGACCCCCTGGAGGTTGACCTTGATCCCGGTCTGGGCGCCGCTGGGCACCTTGAT
>SLCC01000181.1 GCA_007126035.1 Gemmatimonadota bacterium | reverse complement strand
TGGTTGCCCAGAGCGCCCGGCCGATCCGATCGGCGAGGCGAGCCCCTCAAGCAGGCGTGGTATCGCGGCCTCTCGCGAGGCCGTCGTGAGTGGATCAGGGCAGCAACATCTGAGCCCGTCGCGATCCCTGATTGTCGGAAAACACCCACGATCGGTGTGGGGAAAGCTTGGAGAGACCGGACGTGGACACCCGCGCGAGGTGCAATGCCGACTCTTTCCGTCACGGCCCGTGATGATGCGACATCTCCAGCGGCCGCTCATGGTGCCGTTCCCCACGTCGCTCCGTCTCCGCCTTCCGGGCCACCGCCAGGGCAAGGCGGCTGAACATGACGGCATGGATCGGATACAAGGCGTACCAGTAGATGAAGCCCGCCAGTCCCCGAGGGCGGAACAGAGCGGTCTGGACCAGTCTGGTGCCCCCGCCCTCCGGTATGGTCTCCCATTGCAGCCAGGCGCGGCCAGGCACCTTCATCTCCGCCCGCAGCCGGAGCAGGCCCGGCCGCTGTACCCGTTCCACCCGCCAGAAGTCCACCGCCTCGCCAGCGAACAGGTGGTCCGGGTGCCGTCGGCCACGGCGCAGACCGGGACCGCCCAGTAGCCGATCGATTGCCCCCCTGATCAACCACACCCAGTCCCACACCAGCCAGCCACGGTCGCCGCCGAGTCCAGTCACTACCGCGTGGACTCGGTCCGGTGGCGCATCGACACGACGTGTCCGGAGCTCCGACATCATGCCCTCTCGGTCGATAAGCTCCCGAGTGGGGGCCGCGCCGAGGGCGCCTGTCCAGCGCGTCTCCACCCGACCCCCCTGTATCCGCTCCAGGGCCAGCTCAACCGCGCGTCGGTAGCTCAAGGGACGGATGGCCGGGAACAGGGCTCCAGCACGGTCAGTGTGGGCCACCACCGGCTGGAGCATCCCCTGGGCCAGGGGGGCGACGATGCGGTAGGGGATCGGCGTCATCATTGCCGCCCACAGCGCCACCAGCCTGGGCGTCATGATCGGCAGCACCAGGAGATGCCGGCTGAGACCACGTACCTCGGCGTAAACGCTCATCATCCGGGCAAAGGATAGCCGATCACCACCCACCTCGATCACTCCCAGGGGCTTCTGGTCGAGGGAGCAGAGCAGGTAGCTCATGATGTCACGAAGGGCGATGGGCTGCACCTCGTTGCGCACGCACCTGGGCACCACCATGAACGGATGCCTCTCCGTCAGGTAGCGGACCATCTCGAACGACGCCGAACCCGAACCCACGATAGGACCAGCCCGGACCTCCAGCGTCGGGAGCCCGGCACGCAGAAGAGCACCCACCTCGGCACGGCTCTCCAGGTGCGGTGAAGAACGGCGCCCGCCAGGCAGAAGCCCTCCCAGATAGACGGTGTACAGGTCCGGCCCGGCTGCACGGAGGTAGTTCTCAGCAGCAAGACGGTCCGTGCGGATGAAATCCGAGCCGCCCCGCATTGAATGGACCAGGTAGTACGCCGAATCAACGCCGTCGCACACACCGCGCAGCGACCTGGCCACCCGCAGATCCCCGGTGAACACCTCCACCTGATCGAACCATGGGCGACCACGAATCCGCTCCTCGTCCCGGACCAGCACCCGGACGGCGTGGCCCTGCTCCAGGAGGCGGGGGATGAGCCGACCCCCGATGTAACCAGTGGCACCCGTCACCAGTATCCGCATCGTACCCCAGTATCCGGAGAAGCTGAATGTCCGTCCGCGGCATGACTCCCAAATGTACGACACCGATGTAGGGTAAAGTGTCAGGTCGGTTAGCCCACCTCGTGTGGGGGAACTCCCCACAAAGGGTGTGGCGTGGGCGGCGGCAGAAGCGACAGGCCAGCGGCTGCCGTGTGGCCGCTCTTGACTTGCCCGCCTCTTGCACTGGTCTGGTGATTGCCAGGATCTTACCTGGTAGTTCCTGTTAGGGAGAACCTTGAAGGGAGGGAGACGCGCATGACACGGGAAGACACGATCGGCGAGTCGGAGCGCTGGATGTCGGTGATCCTTGGAGGTATGCTGGTGCTCTCCAGCTTGCGGCGGCGGGATGCCCTGGGAGGTACTCTTTCGGCGGTTGCCGGTGGGGCCCTGCTGTTCCGCGGGATCGTGGGCCATGACCGCTACTTCGACGGTCTGGGTGATCTGGTGCGGGAGGAGTTCGCCCGTGAAGAGGACCGGCCGGCAGAGGTGGATCGAGTGGACGAGGCGTCGATGCAATCGTTCCCGGCCAGCGACGCGCCGTCATGGACGCCGGTGACCAGCACGGGCGAGGACGGGGAAGGCTGACCGGGTCGTGTCAGCGGACCCCGGCCGACCGTTCGCCGAGCTCGCCGAGCGCTTCGGTGCCGACCGCCTGTGCACGAATGTGCTGCTGGCGCCCTACACCACGTTCCGTATCGGCGGACCTGCCGACCTGTTCTACGAAGCGAGGACCCCTGTCGAGCTGTGCAGGGCGGTGCGTTCGGCCCGCGAGTTGAAGATCCCCTACTTCGTCCTGGGTGCTGGCGCCAACATCCTGGTCGGCGACCGGGGCTTCCGGGGCCTGGTCATCAGGAACGTGGCGGGGGGCATCGAGTTCCTGGACGACACGCGGGTCCGGGCGGGCAGCGGTGTGCTGGTGTACCACGACCTGATCCAGGCGTGCGTGGACCATGGTTTGGGTGGCCTCCATCACTTCGTCGGCATCCCCAGCACCGTCGGGGGTGCGATCTGGCAGAACCTGCACTTCCTGAGCCCGGCACCGGAGCGGGAGCGTACCATCTTCATCGAAGAGATGGTGGAGAGTTGCGAGCTGCTGACCGAGGGGGGGGAGGTCCGCACCGTCGGCGTCGGCTACCTGGATTTCGGCTACGACTACAGCATCCTCCACGATCGGGACGACATTGTGCTGTCTGTCACCTTCAGGCTCGAGCCGACCCCTGGCGAGCAGATGCTGGACGTGATCCGGGAGAATCTCCGGTGGCGTGATGATCGACATCCGGACCTCTGGCTGTACCCCTCCGCAGGCTCGATCTTCAAGAAGGTGGAGGGTGTGGGAGCAGGGCGTCTGATCGATCAATGCGGGCTCAAGGGCTACGTTCATGGCAGGGCCCAGTTCTTCCACCGCCACGCCAACATCATCGTGAATCTCGGTGGGGCCAGCGCCAGGGATGTGCTGACGCTTATCGACCTGGCCCGGACAACAGTGCAACGGGAAACAGACTACGTCCTCGAGCCGGAGATCGGGCTCATCGGCGAATTCTGATTTTGGCCGCGCCCCGCGAACGCCGCACCGCCGGTCTCGTCGAGGCTCGAGGGTCGAGGTTCGATGTTCGGGCCGAACGGCGGTCCCTTCCTTGCAACTCATTGATCTGCAGGCATCCAGGCGCGGGACGTAGAACGCAGAGCGAGTTCTCTATGAAGTCACGGAAGAAGGAAGCCGTATCGGTGGGCCTGGCGGCCTCGACGCTGGCGCTCCTGGGTACCGGGTTGGTGACGGAGCAGAAGCGGGGGGAGATGGCGGGGCTGGCTCGGGTCTCGGAGGCCCAGCCGGATGCTGACCTGGTCCGGGACCTGATCCCCAGTGATTGGGATCTCCCGTCGGACCGGAACGAGCGGATCGACTTCTTCATTGATTTCCTCAGCGGACAGCGGCATGAGGACATGCGTGAGTGGCTCGAGCGTGTCGGCATGTACGGCCCGATGATCCGGGCCGAGCTGCGGGCTCGGGACATGCCGGAAGACCTGCTGTTCCTGGCGTTGATAGAGAGCGGATTCGACTCGAACGCCTACTCACCCGCGCATGCAGTGGGCGTGTGGCAGTTCATCTCCGAGACGGGTCAGCGTTACGGCCTGGAGGTGTCTCGCTATGTGGACGAGCGCCGGGACCCGGTGAAGTCCACCGCCGCGGCCCTCACCTACCTCCAGCAGATGCACGACCGCTTCGATAGCTGGTTCCTCGCCTCGGCCGGCTACAACACGGGGGAGAACCGGGTGGGCCGTATCATGCGCGAGGTGACCGGCAGCGAGCTGGGCACCGATGCCGACTACTGGCGCATCGCGGACAGGCTGCCACGGGAGACCCGGGACTATGTGCCCCTGATGATCGCCGCGGCTCATATCGCCAAGAATCCGGAGGCTCATGGCTTCCTCGACCTGCAGTTCCAGGAGCCGCTCCGCTTCGCCACGGTGCAGGTGCCTGGCGGCACGGCGCTGGCCGACGTGGCGGAGGCCGCGGGTGTTCCACTGGATGGTGTCGTCTATCTGAACGCACACCTCGTCCTTCAGCAGACTCCCCCCGGCCGCGCCTGGGATGTCCGGATACCCGAGGGAGCGCAGGGCGCCTTTACCGCCAATTTCCCCGGTGAAGGGACGACTGCACCCGGATAGCCACAAGTACACCCATCGGCCAGGAGTGCCGGAGCAGGGGCCGCAGCTCACATCGCGGACACCTCGCCAAGTCTGGAACCCGTTGGTATACCATGAGTTGGAAGGTTGGACTCAGAGGTTGACCGGACAGCATTGTACCCAGCGGCGTCAACACAGCGGGTGATTATGCCGCTGCCGTTCACAGCTCAAGTCGTTTGCCTCGCTACGATTCGACAGTGAACAGAGGGACGTCCGCGTCTACGTGGGCACCGGCCTCGGCGTGGATCTCCTTAATCGTACCGGCAACCGGCGAGTATACGGCAATCTCCATCTTGAGCGCCTCGATGTCGCACACCTTCTGGTTCGCGGCGACCTGCGCTCCTTCTTGCGCGTGAAACCTGATCACCCTGGCCCGCATGGGCGCCTTGACCACTTGTTCCGCCATCAATCTTCTCCTTATCCCGTACCAGAGGGTTTTTGTGCTCCTGAAGCGCCCCCCGCCTGCCGCTCCGCAATCTTGCGGGACAGGTAGCCGAATACGTACAGGCAGATCATCAGGATGATGAGGATCACGAATATGGCAACGAAACGGACGCCCATGAGCAGTGCTGCGTCCATTACCGTCATTTCCTCCTGCATGCTTCCTCCGCGTTCTAGGCGAAGAGGGCGAGAAAGAGACCCGCCGCCGTAGCGGTTGCCACCACGCCTGCCAGATTCGGACCGAGGGCGTGCATGATCAGGAAATTCTGCGGGTTCGCTTCCGCGCCCACCGTTTGAGACACCCGGGCAGCCATCGGTACAGCCGATACTCCGGCGGAGCCTATCAACGGATTGATCTTGTTCTCTGGCTTCAGGAACAGGTTCATCACCTTCACCGTCAGTATGCCGCCGCTCGTGCACAGGATAAAGCTGATCAGGCCCAGCGCCAGCACGAACAGAGGTATGGGTGTCAGGAACTGATCCGCAACCATTGTCGCGCCCACCGCGATACCCAGGAAGATCGTGACCGTGTTGACCAACGCTCCCTGAGCCGTCTCGCTGAGTCGGTCCACGACGCCGCTCTCGCGCATCAGGTTGCCGAACGTGAACATGGCTATCAGCGGCATGACAGCGGGAACCATCAGCGATATGAGGCCAGCCAGGATGATCGGAAAGATGATCTTCTCGGTCGGCGTCACCACGCGGGTCTGCGTCATGACGATCCGCCGTTCATCGCCCGTGGTCAGGAGCCTCATGATCGGCGGCTGGATGATCGGGACCATGGCCATGTACGAGTATGCGGCCAGGGCCGCCGCCCCCAACATGTGAGGAGCGACCTGCTGGGCCAGGAAGATGGTAGTGGGCCCGTCCGCGCCCCCGATGATGCCTATCGCTGCCGCTTCGGCGGGCGTCATCCCGATCATGATGGCGCCGATGAACGTCACCGGCATTCCCAGCTGTGCTCCGGCGCCGATCAGCAGCGTCTTCGGGTTGGAGAGTAACGGCCCGAAGTCCGTCATGGCCCCGATGCCGAGAAAGATGAGCGGTGGCAGGATTTGCCACACCAGGCCGAAGTGATAGAAGAACCTCAGCAGGTCCGGGAAGTCATCGCCCCAACCCATGAGTGGTGACGCCGGGAAGTTGACCAGGAAGATACCGAACCCGATGGGCAGCAGAATGAGGGGCTCGTACTTCTTGGCGACGGCCAGATATATGAAGAGCAGTCCGATCGCCCACATGATCGGGTGCTTCCAGTTGAGGGCGACCACTCCCGACTGAGCCCATACCTCAGCAGTGATATCGATAATAGGTTCCAACGTCAGCTATCTCCCTGGACTGAGCGCTATCCTCTGGCGGACAGGAAGTCTTTGGCCTGCATCGGGTAGAGTACTCCCAACAGGATATCCTCGTCGCTCTTGGCGAGGGGTCCGAGAGCCTCTGTGGCCTTCTCCCAGTCATCGGGGTCGGCCAATTCCCCGGCGCGGACGGAATAGTCCGGTGGAGAATCGCTGCCTGTCACCTTGGCGACGAGCTCGCGGCTGACCGAACCCGGCGGTCGGCCGTACTTGCCCTTGACATAGTCGGTCACCTCGCGGGTGATGAGCTTGTAGCGCTCGCCGGCCAGTACGTTCAGGACCGCCTGGACCCCCACGATCTGGCTGGTAGGGGTGAGGAGTGGCGGATAGCCCAGGTCCCGCTCCACGCTGGGGCACTCCTGCAGGGCGGCATCCATGAGGTCCATGCGGCCCGCCTCCTCCAGCTGGGCCACCATGTTGGAGATCATGCCCCCGGGGATCTTGTGGGTTAGCACCTCGGCGCTCACGCCCGTGTAACCTGTCTGGTACTTCTGGTACTTGTCCCGGATCTCCTTGGTGATGCGGGTAGGCTCTTCCAGGTCTACCAGGTTGATCCCGGTCTCGAAGGGCGTGCCCTGTAGGGCGGCGATCATGGTTTCTGTGGCAGGATGCGAGGAGCCGAAAGACAGGGGGGAGAGGACCGTATCGATCATATCGACTCCCGCCAGAATGGCCATGAGGTGGCACATGCTCGAGGCGCCACTCATGTCATGGCTGTGCAGGAGGACGGGGAGATCGTCACCGGCGCGCTCCTTGATGCCCCGGATGATCCGGTAGGCGTCAAAGGGCATGAGGATCCCTGTGGCGTCCTTCAGAGAGAGCCAGTCCGCGCCGATATCGACCAGTTGATCGGCGTACTCGAGCCATTTGTCGAGGGTGTGCACGGGACTGATCGTGTAATTCACCTCGACATGCGCTTCGCCGCCGAACTCCTTGACTGCCTCGGTGGCCGTCCGGATGTTCCGGAAGTCGTTGGTGGCTTCGAAGATCCGGAATACGTCTATGCCATTGGCCACAGCTCGCTCACAGAACTTGCGAACGATCGAGTCGCTGTACGGGCGGTAGGCCAGGATGTGCTGGCCCCGCAGCAGCATCTGGAGCTTCGTGTTCGGCATCACCTCCTTGATCCGCCGGAGCCGGTCCCATGGATCCTCGTTGAGGTAGCGGAGGCAGACATCGAAGCTGGCGCCGCCCCAGACTTCGACGGCGTAGAAGCCGCACTTGTCCAGAGCTTCACAGAGGGGCAGCAGGTCATCGGTCGTGACACGCGTGGCAAGCTTGCACTGCTGTCCATCCCGCGGCGTCAGGTCGGTGACCTTGACCGGCTTGGCTGCCGCTGGCTGGTCGAGCAGCGCGCGGATATCACGAGCGAACCCATCGAGAATTTCGTCCGGGGTCATGGTGCCCTCACAGCGTTGCCGACTCGGATGTGAACGCGCCCTTGACGGGTGCGCCGTTCTCCACGTCGACCTCGTACTCGCACGTGATGGGGCAGGCCACGTTGACCATGACCGCGATGCTACAGGTACGCGTGAGCGCGTCGTTGATGGCGCTGCGCACGTCCTCGTCCGTCAGGTCCCGGCCCTTCATCCGGAAGGAGAGGACGATCTTGGTATAGACCTTGGGGTAATCCGGTCGCCGCTCGCCGTCGGTGAATACCTCCACGTCCTCCACGTGCTTGCCGGCGTGATGAAGCGCTTCGTATGCATGGATTCCCATGCAGGCGGCAACGGAGTACATCATGAGGCCAGGTGGACGGAAGCCGCGGCCCTTCCCGCCAACATGCGCAGCCGCATCGATTGGTAGCTCGCCTCCGAAATCCTCGCCTGTTCCGATGAAGTGGAAATCGCTCTTCTGCCGGACGGTGATCTTCATGGCGTCACCTCGATTCTCTGTTGGGTAGGATGATCGGTCACTCCTGCGCTGCTGCGGGGACGAGTGACTGGAGTGGTTCCCCGTTTACGGCACGTTGAATATTCTGCCACGCGAACTCTGCCCTGCGGAACCATCCCTCGTAGGAATGGCCGCCGGTATGGGGCGAGAGCACGACGTTGTCGAGTTGGAGAATCGGGTGATCTGCCGGGATCGGCTCGTCGGCGAACACGTCCAGGCAAGCCCCGGCGATCCGTTCTTCTCGCAGGGCTTCGACGAGGGCTTCCTCGTCGATGGCTGCGCCGCGGCTGGTGTTTATAATGACGGTACCCGGCTTCATCCGGGCGATGGTGTCCCGGTTTATCAGCCTGTAGGTATCCTTGGTGGCGGGGACGTGAAGACTGATGATGTCGGCTTCCGCCAGGAGCTCTTCCAGGGAGACCCGCCGCGCGTCCAGATCTTCCTCTATGTCCGGGGCGGGGACGATGTCGGTATACAGCACCCTGGCCTCGAAGGCTGCGAGCCTGCGGGCGACCTTCCGTCCGATGTTGCCGGCTCCGATGAGCCCGAGGGTCTTGCCGGCGACCTCGTAGGTGTTGAATCCGGTGATCGGCTCCCGCCAGCGTCCCTCCCGCACGGAACGGTCACAGTGGGGCAGCCTCTTGTACAGGGCGAGGAGAAGGGCAACCGCGTGCTCGGCCACGGCCCACGAGTTCGCGCCACCGTTGGTGGCCACCGGCACGCCCAGCTCGGCGGCCAGCTTCAGGTCGATCTTGTCGTAGCCCGCCGTGAGGAGCTGGATCAGGCGCAGGTTGCCCGCGGCGCGGAGGAGGTCAGGAGAGATCTCGGCGGGATGAAGCACCAGGAACTCGGCCTCGTGGAGGAGAGGAAGCTTTTCCGCGTCTGGCGCCTTCCGTGGAATCCATGCGACGTCGAAGTCCTCCGAGGGCGCTTTCTCCTGCAGTACCTGGGCTACCCATTCACGTTGACCGCTGATGAAAACGACCTTAGCCATGCCTTCCCCCTGGTGAGGTGACGCGACCCGGCGTCCGGATAGCGGGCGCGACGCAGCAGATCTTACTAGGTTGGCCCGGGGGCTGCAAGATTGCTCTCTGGCTGATATGGGAGGGCGTGTCCACACAGCTGACCCTGTACGAGCCAGTTGACATATGTGGCGGACCCGGATACATCGATCGTGCCGATGACCTCGAGCACCCGCTGGAGGAGGTGCGATCCTGATGAAGACCTCCGGGTTCGCGGAAGCCGGTCCAGCAATCACCTGAGGAACCATGCCTCTCGACATTTCGATTCGTACCGATACGGTCCCTGCGGTGCACACCCCACTCCTCGTCCTGCAACACTTCGAGGATGACCGACAGCCGACGGGTGCGGCGGCCGCGGTGGATGAGGCCCTGAACGGACTCCTCTCTCGCCTCATGTCCCGCGGCGACTTCCGTGGTAAGGCCGAGGAGACGCTGGTGTTGTATCCCGGACAAGCGGACGTAGCCGCTGAACGGGTTCTCCTGGTGGGGATCGGGAAGCGAGAGAGCTACGCCATGCAGGGGCTCCGCAAGGCGGTCGGCACCGCCGTCCGCCAGGCGGAGCGCATGCGCGTATCGGAGATGGCCGTGGCCCTGGGACACGTGGAGCGGACGAGTGAGCACATGGGCGCCTACTTCGCCGCGCGAGGCGCCGTCGAGGGGGCGGCACTGGCGGCGTGGGATTACCGGGACCTGAAGACCTCTCCCGGAGAGGACGACGAGCCGGTGGTCCGCCTCCAGTCACTCATGCTAGTGGCCTCGAACCAGCGCGAGGCGGACGAGATGCAGCCCGGCGTTGAGGTGGGACAGGCTGTGGCTGCCGGTGAGAACCTGGCCCGGGAGCTCGCCGCGAAGCCGGCCAACCTGGCCACTCCGTCCCACCTGGCGGATGTGGCGCGGGAGATAGCCCGCGACGGTGATATGGAGATCACTGTGCTTGACCGGGCAGCCATGGAGAAGGAAGGACTCCGTGGCATCCTGTCGGTGGCGGCGGGAACCGAGGAGGAGCCCTGCTTCATCGTCCTGCGGTACCATGGCGGAGAGGAAGGCGACCAGCCCCTGGCGCTGGTGGGCAAGGGCGTCACCTTCGATACGGGCGGCATCTCCCTCAAGCCGCCGGAGAAGATGGAGGAGATGAAGTACGACATGGCCGGCGCCGCCGCCGTGCTGGGAGCAATGCACGCCGTGGCCCGTCTCCGGCCAGCCATCAACCTGGTGGCGCTGGTGCCGTGTACCGAGAATCTGCCGTCGGGCCGTGCCACCAAGCCAGGCGACGTCGTCACCATGTATTCGGGCAAGACCGTGGAGGTGATCAACACCGACGCGGAAGGCCGGATGATCCTGGCCGACGCCCTGGCGTACGCCAGGCGCTTCCAGCCCCAGGCCATGATCGACGCGGCTACCCTCACCGGCTCGGTGGTCATCGCCCTGGGCCACGAGGCCATAGGGCTCATGGGCAATGATGGCGGGCTCATCGACCAGGTCCGGGCCGTGGGGGAGCGGACGGGCGAGCGCTGCTGGCCCCTCCCGCTCTGGGACCCATACCGGAAACAGCTGGACAGCGAGGTGGCCGACCTGAAGAACGTCGGCGGCCGGCCCGCCGGATCCATCACCGCCGGCTGGTTCCTCAAGGAGTTCGTCGGTGACATTCCGTGGGTCCACCTCGACATCGCTGGCACGGCGTACAGGGACGAGCCGGCGTCCTACCTGCGCAAGGGACCCACCGGCGTGCCCACACGCCTGTTCATCGAGTGGATCAGAGAGCGGGCGTCACGGTGATGCCCTGTCAGGCCGGCAGGCGCCCCCGGTCCGGGATTCGGTCGGGGGCGCCCGTCGTCCGTGCCCTGCTCGCCGCCGTGACTGCCGCGGCCGTCATGGTGGGTGCGCCAGATCTGGTTACCGGGACCGTCGCGTGCCCGACACAACACGGATGGCTCGAGGCCTGCCCCCCGACCATCCAGCGGGTCGCTCCGCCGGATACCGTCCCGCCACCACCACCGGACACTCTCCCACCCGACACGCTGCCGCCGCCTGTTCTGCCTGACACGTTACCGCCCGTTCAACCGGACGAGGTGGCACCGGACACGGTCCCGCCTGACACTCTTCCGCCGGAGCCACCGCCGTCCTTGCCAGCGTTGGTGGACCCCGGCCCGCGGGGATGGGCCACCGGCGTGTGGGAATGGAGCAGGGCCGACCTGCTGCGCCTTGCCGACCTGTCGCTGTTGCACCTGCTGGAGCGGATCCCCGGTATCACGGCCGTGCGTGCCACGGCGGTGAACCACCCCGAGAGTTCCGCGGTCTTCGGGGCCACTGCCGGAGCGATCCGCTACGAGATCGATGGCTTCGTCCTGGACCCGTTGACCGCCCCCACCTTCGATCCTTCCCGTCTGCCCCTGGTCACACTGGAGCACGTGCGGGTGGAGAGGCGGGTAACGGGCGCCACGGTCCGCATCCGCACCCTCTCCCCCGTGGAAGTCGAGCCGTACAGCGTTATCGAGGCAGCCACGGGCGACTACCGGACCAACTTGTTCCGCGGCACCTTCATGACCTCCCTGCTGGGCGGCGGACTGGCCGTGGGATTCGAGAGCCTGGGGAGCCAGTTGCTGCCCGGGCCGGGGGCGAGCCTGCAAGGGGCGTCGCTCAAGTGGACCTTGGCCGGTGAGGACAGCGGTATCCAGTTCGAGCTCCGGCAGGCGGATGTGAGTCGGGAGGGCGTGGGTGAGCCCCTGGACGGGCTACGCCGGGATTGGGCGGTGCGGGCCCGCGCGCGCTTCGGGCCGGTCACCGCCGAGGGCTACGCAGGCGCCTCGTCGGTGGAGGACGAGGTGGCCGGCCTCGTGCTCCGGGAAGGCGCGCCCCAGGGCGGCGTGCGCCTCAACACGCGGCTCGTGGCACCGGTGCCTGTGGAAGCCGAGGCTTCTCTCCGCTTCAGGGGCCACCCGCGCCTGCCGGCTCAGGAGCTGGAGACGCAGGCCTGGGCCTATCCCACATACTGGCTCGCCGTGGGGACGGAGCTGATCCACGGGCGTTGGGACGGAGCACCGTACACAGGGCGCCTGGCTGTGCAAGCCCGGGCCGGCCCGCTCCTGGGCGCCAGTGCCAGCATCGGTCTATTCACCGCACAAGACCTTCTGCCGGGTGACGAGCTGGGCGCAGTGGAGGGCCGCTGGTCCCGGGACGGAGCCCGACTCGGACTCGAGTACCAGCGTCGGCGCTGGCTGATGGGCGCAGCCGTCGTCCGCGCCTCGGCCGACGTGGTGCCGCCCTTCGGCCTGGCATTCGACATCGATGGCGCTGCCGCCGCTGGGGGCGACGCGAACGGGCTCGAGGCTCTCGTCGCTCTGCCCACGCCCTGGCGACCGCTTCGCATCGAGGGCTGGTTCGTAGGCATGGACGTCCCCGATACCTGGCCCTATTTCCCCGCCCAACAGTGGAACCTGGCCCTGGTATACCACGACCTGCCCCTGCCCACGGACAACCTGGAGCTGTACGGCCGGGCGGAGCACGTCTTCAGAGGGGACATGGTGGTGCCTCAGGCCGAAGGGTTGGTGCCCGTGGGGGCATACCAGGCCACGAACCTGGAGCTCACAATACGCGTCATGACCGTGCGGGCCTTCGTCCGCTGGCAGAACGTGTTCCACCAGCTGTTCCAGGAAGACCTGCCCGGCTTCGCCAGGCCCGGCCAGCACATCATCTACGGTGTGAAGTGGGAATTCTGGAACTGAGGCCCCCCTCTCGACCAGCCGGCTGGCGGCCGGAATGCTTTGACTCTACCTTCAACAACCGATGATCAGGAGCATGACCGGCTTCGGCGACGCCGAGCTAGAGACCCCGATAGGCGTGCTGCGGGCTGAGGTCCGCACCGTCAACCACCGCTTCTTCAGCCTCAACGTCCGGAACCCCACAGCGCTCGATCGGTTCGAGCCGCAGATCCGGGAATGGCTGAAGAGCCACATCTCCCGCGGTCACGTAAGCGTCACATACCGGCTGGAAGGCGTGGATGACCAGGAGGACGGCGTGCCGGCCCTCACGCTGGACGATGCGCGGGCCGCCCAGTACATCCACGTCTTCCGTAAGCTGAAGGAGAAGTTCGACCTGCCCGGAGAAGTCACCCTGGACATGCTGGCGCGCCACACGGACCTGGTCGTGCGCGTGTCGACCGATGCGCCGGCGCTGGAGGTCGAGGCGGTACGGGAAGTCACCGATCGTGCCGCTCTTGCCACCGTAGCCATGCGGGAGGCCGAGGGCCGCAGCCTGCGAGTCGACCTGGAAGCGCGGCTCGATGCGATCGGCAAGGTCATGGCCATCGTCACTGAGCAGGCACCTGAGCGCCTGGTCCGCGAGCGAGAGCGCCTGCGACGCTCCATCCAGGAGCTGGTGGATACCTCCCAGCTGGACGATGACCGACTGGCCAGGGAGATCGCCCTCATCGCCGATCGCTGGGATATCAGTGAGGAGCTGGTCCGGCTCCGCTCCCACATCGATCACTTCCGGGCCATGCTGGACGAAGACGCCGCCGAGCCCGTGGGTAAGCGTTTGGGATTCCTCGTACAGGAAATGCACCGGGAGGCCAATACCATAGGGTCGAAGTCCAACGACGCCGAGATCGAACAGCGCGTCGTCGCCATCAAGAACGAGATCGAGCGGCTGCGCGAACAGATAGAGAACATAGAGTGAGCCTGACCAAGCCAGCGTTCCCGGTAGTCCTCTCCGCCCCGAGCGGCGCCGGCAAGACCACCCTGGCCCGGCTCCTGGTTGAGCGGAATCCGGACGTGGTCTTCTCCATCTCCGCTACCACACGGCCGCCCCGACCCAAAGAGCAGGACGGCAGGGACTACCACTTCGTCGATGACGGGACCTTCGATCGCATGATCGAGACGGACGAGCTCGCGGAGTGGGCCGTGGTCCACGGCTGCCGCTACGGCACCCCCAGACGGGAGGTGACCGCCGCCATCGAGCGGGGGCGCACCGTACTCCTGGATATCGACGTCCAGGGCGCCAGACAGGTGCGACGACTGTTCCCACACGCGCTGCTGATCTTCGTACTGCCGCCCACCGCTGAGGAACTGACCCGGCGCCTCACAGGCCGCGCAAGTGAAGACCGGGACGAACGACGACGGCGCTTGCTCAACGCACACCGGGAGTTGGAAGCCGCCCACGAGTTCGACCACATCTTGGTCAACGACACCGTTGACCGGGCCGTCCAGGAGCTGGAATCCATACTGCGGGCCGAATGGTCCCGAACCAGCCGCATCACCGACCTGGAGAAACACGTGCGGTCCCTGCTCCACCAGCTCAGCTCCCTCATCAGCGAGACCTGACCCCGCGCGACCCCCATCCGCGAGCCCGCCTGCGAGCCCGCCTGCGAACCGTCAAACCGAGCGCGTTGACCATTCCCCCCCTCCCACTTACCTTTCCAAACTCTGACTCGACCACCCTGGGCCTACTGAGAAGACATGGACGTAGTGACACCTGCCGCTGCCGCGGAACACACTGGCAGCAAGTACCTGGGCGTGCTGGTCGCGGCCAAATACGCGCGAGAGCTGAACGCGCTGCCGCGCGATGCCGTCCCCGCCGGCATGGAGAAGAAGTTGACGACCCGGGCGCTGGAGACCCTGGCGGCGGGTCGACTGGAGTTCCGTCTGATCAAGCGGCGGCGCCAGGCGGCGCTGTAGCCCGGAGTCGGACATGGGTGGCCCGGAGCCGGGCAGCGCGACTGCGTCGACGGACCGCCGACCGTGGGCCGGCCGACGAATAGTGCTGGGTGTGACGGGCGGAATCGCGGCCTACAAGGTGGTTCAGCTGGCCCGGGACCTGACACGCATGGGGGCGACGGTGGATGTGGTCCCCACGCGCTCGGCTCGCCGGTTCGTGGGCGACATCTCCTTCGAGGGTGTTACGGGTCGTCCCGTACGCTGGGACATACTGGAGTCGGGACGTGCCCTGGACCACATTCGCCTCGCCCGGGAAGCGGACCTGGTGTGTGTGGCGCCTGCCACGGCGGATTTCCTGGCCCGTGGCGCTCATGGCCGGGCCGATGATCTCCTCTCCGCGCTGCTGCTGGCCACGCGGGCGCCGGTCCTGCTCGCGCCGGCGATGAACGACGCCATGTGGGAACATCCGGCGACGCAGGCGAACGTGGCACGGCTGGTGGAGCTGGGTTACTACCTGGTGGGTCCTGCCGAGGGACCTCTGGCGTACGGGGAGGGTGCGGGTGCGGGTCGTATGGAGCAGCCAGACGTTTTGCTCCAGCACATCGGCCGGGCGCTGGTGGGGGAGACCCGCTACAGCGGCCGACGCGTGGTGGTAACAGCGGGACCGACACGGGAGCCGGTGGACCCGGTGCGTTACCTGTCCAACCGGTCGAGCGGCCGCATGGGTTTTGCCCTGGCCGCCGCGGCCTGGCGGCGAAGCGCGGAGGTGGACCTGGTGGCCGGTCCCACCGTGCTGGAGCCGCCGCACGGGCCCAGGGTGCACCAGGTGGAGACCGGAGCAGAGATGAAGTCAGCCGTCCGGCGACTGCTGGCGGACGCCGAGTTGCTGATCATGGCCGCCGCACCGGCGGACTTCCGGCCTGCGGAGGTGGCGACCCTGAAGATCAAGAAGGAGGCGGCTCCCGACGTGCTCAGCCTCGAGCCGGCGCCCGACATACTCCGGGACACCATACCCGACCGCCGCACCGGTTCGGTGGTCGTGGGTTTCGCCCTCGAGATGGAAGAGGGTGAGGGGAACGCCCTGCGCAAGCTGGAGTCGAAGGAGCTGGACCTGGTGGTATTGAACCGGACGGGGCCCCGGTCGGGCTTCGACACGGAGACCAATGAGGTGACGCTCCTCGACCGGGACGGGGAGGCGGAGCCACTGCCCCTGCTGTCGAAGGACGAGGTGGCGGAGCGGATCCTTGACCGGATCGAGCGGCTGATGCCATTCCCCGACGAGTAGCCGTGGATGACCGCGCTCGCCTGGCAGGTGTGCTCCGGGTTCTGGAGGAGCTGGGTTGCAGGGAACTCTTCCTGGATGACCTGACAACCGAAGAAGCCCTTGCTCTGGCCGCCGGCTCCGCCCCGTCTCCGGCGGATGCCGGGAATCCTCTGGCGGCGCTGGAGGCCCGGGCCGAAGCGTGCCAGAAGTGCGGCCTGAGCGGCAGTCGAACCAACGTGGTGTTCGCCCGGGGGAGCGGAACGGGCGGGTTGATGGTGGTGGGAGAGGCGCCCGGCGGTGAAGAGGATCGCATGGGCCTGCCCTTCGTGGGTCCGGCGGGGAAGCTCCTGGACCTCCTGCTCCTGACCATCGGGTTCCACCGGGGCAGTGTGTATATCTGCAATGTGCTCAAGTGTCGGCCACCGAAGAACCGGGATCCGCGGCCGGAAGAAGTGGCGGCCTGCTCGCCGTATCTGCGGGACCAGCTCCAGGCGGTGGCGCCCCGGGCAGTGCTGGCGGTGGGCCGATTCGCCGCCCAGATGCTGGCTGGTAGCGACGCCAGCATCGGGCGACTGCGAGGTCGGGTCCACCGTCACGAGGGCGTGCCGGTGGTGGCTACCTATCACCCGGCGTACCTGCTCCGCACGCCCAGCGCCACACGGGACGCGTGGCAGGACCTCCAACTACTGAAACAGGTGCTGGATGAGCCTTCCTGAAGCCGGCATGGTGACCTTCAGAGCGCCGGACCGCCAGCCGCCGTACGCGGCCGAGGCGGAGGTGAGCGTGCTCGGCGGCATGCTCATCGATGGGGACGCCGTCGCCAAGGCCATCGAGGCGGTGGACGAGTCCATGTTCTACCGTGAAGGCCACCGTCGGATCTTCCGGTCCATGTCCCGCCTGTTCCAGCGGGGCGAGGTGGTTGATCCCACTACCGTGGCCGAGGACCTCCGGCAGACCGACGACCTGGAGCAGGCCGGTGGACTCCCGTACCTGGCTGAGCTGCTGGACGCGGTTCCCACGGCGGCCAACATCGAGTACCACGCCCGCATCGTGCAGGAGCGCGCGCTGATGCGCCGGCTCATCGAGGCTTCCAGCGGGATCATCCAGGACGTTTACGAGCCCGGCGAGCGAAGCGTGGACGAGCTCCTGGACCAGGCGGAGCACAAGATCTTCCAGGTGGCCCAGTCCCACGAGCGGCAGGGGTTCGTCTGGATCAAGAAGATCCTGTACCCCACCTTCGAGCGGATCGAACAGCTTCAGGCCGCCAAGGGTGGTGTCACCGGGGTGGGCACCGGCTTCCCGGACCTGGACGGTAAGACGGGCGGCTTCCAGAAGAGTGACCTCATCATCATCGCCGCTCGTCCGTCCATGGGTAAGACGGCGCTGGTCATCTCCGTCCTGCTCCAGGCGGCCATTGCCCAGCAGAAGCCGGTGGCATTGTTCTCCCTCGAGATGTCGAAGGAGCAGCTGGTCCAGCGGATGCTCTGCTCCGAGGCGCTGGTGGACCTGGGCCGACTGCTCCGGGGCCGCCTCACCGACGACGACTACGTCCGGCTGGCCCAGGCGGCGGGGCACCTGAACACCGCCCCCATCTGGATCGACGATTCCGGCGCCCTCACAGTTTTGGAAATGCGGGGCAAGGCCCGTCGCTTGAAGACGGAACAGCCTGATCTGGGGCTGATCGTGGTGGACTACCTCCAGTTGATGCAGGGCGGCGCGAAGGGCGCGGAGAACCGGCAGCAGGAGGTGAGCGAGATCAGCCGCGGACTGAAGGCTCTGGCCAAGGAGCTGGAGGTGCCCGTCATCGCCCTGTCACAGCTTTCGAGGGCTCCCGAGCAGCGGTCCGATCACCGGCCCCAGCTATCGGACCTCCGGGAATCGGGCTCCATCGAGCAGGACGCCGACCTGGTCATGTTCCTGTACCGGCCAGAGTACTATCTCTCCGATGTGGAGGCCCAGGAGAAGGGTCTGGCTGGCAAGGCCGAGCTCATAATCTCGAAGCAGCGCAACGGCCCCACCGGCATCGTGGACCTCTTCTTCCGGAAGGAGAGCACCCGGTTCGAGTCCTTCACCCCCGTGGAACGGGCTTGACAGGGCCTGGCTCTGCCCATGTCCAGAACCAAGACCACCTTCTTCTGTACCCAGTGCGGCAACGAGGCAGCCCGCTGGCAGGGTCAGTGTCCCGCTTGCGGGGAGTGGAACTCCCTGTCCGAGGAGTTGAGGCCGCGGCGGGCGCGCGCCGGTGGCGCCTCGCCCCGCACGGGCTTGCCGGCTTCCGTTCCCGCAGAGCCCACCCGCCTCGTCGATGTCCTGCCTGGAGCGGCGGAGCGCTGGTCCACCGGAATCCGCGAGCTGGACTTCGTCTTGGGTGGAGGCGTCGTCCCCGGCTCCCTGATCCTGCTGGGCGGTGAGCCTGGTATAGGGAAGAGCACGCTGCTCCTCCAGGTGGCGGCGCGCCTCGAAGAGGGAGACCACACCACGTTGTACGCGTCGGGGGAGGAGTCCGCCGCGCAGGTGCGGTTGCGGGCGGACCGTCTCGGCCGCGGGGCCGAGCACGTCCTGTTCCTGGGCGAGACGGAGCTGGGGAGCATACTGGCCCGCAGCGCCGTGTTGAGCCCGCAGGCGCTGGTCGTGGACTCGATCCAGACCGCGTACACGGACGCCGTGGAGGGCGCGCCGGGCAGTGTGACCCAGGTCCGGGAGTGCGCTGCGCGACTCCAGCGGTTCGCCAAGGAAACGGGCACCGCCGTGTTCCTGGTGGGCCACGTGACCAAAGGCGGGACGGTCGCCGGGCCCCGAACCCTCGAGCACATCGTCGACACGGTCCTCTACTTCGAAGGCAGCAGGAGCCTGGACCACCGGGTCCTCCGCGCCACGAAGAATCGCTTCGGCGGTGTCGATGAGATAGGTGTCTTCCGCATGAGCGCCACAGGCCTGGAGGTCGTCGACAGCCCCTCGGAGCTGTTCCTCGGTGAGCGGGCTACCGGTGTGAGCGGGGCAGCGGTCGTTTCCATCCTCGAGGGGACACGGCCACTCCTGGTCGAGGTCCAGGCCCTCTGCGCTCAGACGGCGTACGGGGCGCCACAGCGGGTCACCACCGGCTTCGACCGGCAGCGGCTCGCCCTGCTCCTGGCGGTCCTGGAAAAGCGCGCTGGCCTGCCGTTCGGCAATCATGACGTATTCCTGAACGCGGTGGGCGGCGTCCGGCTCACCGAGCCGGCGTCGGACGCGGGCGTGGTGGCCTCACTGGCGAGCAGCCTGCTGGATCGGCCGGTCCCGCCGGACGCCCTGTTCGTGGGCGAGGTGGGTCTGGGTGGTGAGCTCCGCGCCGCCAGCCAGCTCGAGCGGCGGCTGGGTGAGGCGGAGCGGCTCGGCTTCCGTACCGCATACGTGCCTGCCTCGGCCCGGGCAGCCGTTGACCTGGAGTTGATCCGGGTCCCGTCGGTGGTAGAGCTCGTGGAGGCACTGTGACCGCCCCGCCCAGGGCAGCGGTGGTGCTGCCGGCCGGCGGGACCGGCCAGCGCATGGGAGCTGGCGGTGTCAGGAAGCAGTACGTTGAACTGGCGGGTACGCCGATCTTGCTCCGTTCCCTGAACGTGTTCCTGGAGCATCCCGCCTTCGAACTGGTTGTCGTGGCACTGCCGGCGGACGACGCGGCCAACCCGCCTGCCTTCCTGCCGGAGCAGGTGACCGTGGTGGCGGGAGGGGAGACCAGGGGTGAGTCTGTGCTCCACGGGCTGGCGGTGATCCCGGACCGGGTCGACGTCGTGCTCATCCACGACGCCGCCCGGCCGCTCGTTACCGCCTCGGTCGTGGCCCGCGTCCTGGAAGCCGCGGCCTCGGGGGTAGGCGCCGTGGCAGCCCTCCCCGTTCAGGACACCCTGAAGCGGGTGACTGGAGACCGGGTCGTGACTTCCACCCTGGACCGAGCGGGCGTCTGGGCGGTGCAGACGCCGCAGGGCTTCCCCCGGCAGGTGATCAGCGAAGCCTATCGGTCTGCCACCGAGTTGGACCTGACCGCCACCGACGACGCAGGACTGGTGGAAAGAGTCGGGGTACGGGTAGTGGTGGTGCGAGGAGATGTGCACAACATCAAGATAACGACACCGGGCGACCTGGCCCTGGCCGAGACAATCATAGCCGCGAGGAGCTCGCGATGACCCGGAACCGGACCGAACCAACAACCTTCAACCTCCTGTTCGTCTGCACGGGCAATACCTGCCGAAGTCCCATGGCAGCGGCCCTGGCACGGCAGGAGCTCAGTGCCCGAGGCTGGCATCACGTGGAGGTGGCCTCGGCCGGGACAGCGGCTCTTGCAGGCTCGCCCGCCTCTGATCAGGTACCGGTGGTGCTGGCAGAGGTGGGGATAGAGGCCGGCGACCATCGGGCGACGGAGCTGAGCAGGGACCTGGTGGACTGGGCCGATTCAGTACTGGTCATGGGACCCGGCCATCTGGAAGTCGTCACTGCCATGGGCGGAGGCGAGAAGGTCAACCTCGTCACCGCCTACCTGGAAGGCCCTGAGGCGGGGCAGTCCGTGGTCGACCCCATCGGCGGATCTGTCGAAACCTATCGTACTACCAGGGACCAGCTCCAGCGGGCAGTGAGCGCCGTGCTCGATCGGCTCCAGCCGATCCTTGCCCCCTGAACCGCCAGCCATCATGGAGATCGGCGCTGGGACCCGTCTCATCGCCCTGCTCGGCGACCCCGTGGCCCATTCCCTGTCGCCACGGATCCAGAACGCGGCCATCCGTGCCGCCGGCCTGGATGCCATCTATCTGGCGCTCCGCTGCCACCATGAAGCTCTCCCCGGCCTCATGCGAGGCGTGGTCGGAGCGGGTGGTGCCGGCAACGTCACCATACCACACAAGCAGCGGGCCCCACTGCTCCTGGATGTCCCCACTCCGGCCGTAGAGGGCACGGGAGCGTGCAATACCTTCTGGGGCGAAGATGGCCTGATCCACGGCGACAACACCGATGTCGACGGCTTCGCCGGTGCTGCGCGGGAGCTCATGGGCTCACCCGCCGGTGCCCGGGTACTGGTGCTCGGTGCAGGCGGCGCAGCCAGGGCCGCCGTCATGGCGCTGCTGCACGCCAGGGCGGCGGGGATATACCTGCGTAGCCGAAGCGCCGTCCGGGCTCGAGAGCTCCAGACCCATCTGGATCCCCGAGGCCGTCACGTATCGGTGCTCGGACCGGAGCGACCGCTGCACCGGGAGGGATATGACCTGGTGGTAAACGCCACACCGCTGGGACTGGACCACCGGGATGCCACACCTCTGGACCTTGACGAGCCGGCCCGTATCGGCGCCGTCCTCGATCTGACCTACGGAAGGGAGCTCACGCCCTGGGTCATGGAAGCGCGAGAGCGGGGGATCCCGGCCGCCGACGGCCGGCCCACGCTCGTCCACCAGGGAGCCGCCGCGTTCCGTCGCTGGTTCGGCGTCGAACCGGATCTGGCCGCCATGCGTGCGGCCCTCGAGGAATCGGGTCGCGATCCCGACGATCTCTCCTGACGCCGCCTGCCGGTACCTGTCCCGTTCGGCTATCGCTCCGCCCCCTGTCCACCATCAGGGTGGGGCATGTCCATAGCCACCGGCATCTTCGACCTGGTATTCGCCCCCCGCTGTCTCGGCTGTAACGGACCGGCAGGCCGCCGCCGGGACCTGGTCTGCGGTCGGTGCCGTTCCCGCCTGGCACCGCCACCGCCGCCTCTCTGCCCTCGCTGTGGCTTCCCTCGTCTCCGCACCGGTCGCATGCCCGGACCCACCTGCCAGGAGTGCCAGGAATGGCCGCCCGGCCTGCGAGCAGCCCGCTCCGCATGCCTCCTGGCGCCGCCCGCAGACGCGCTGGTCCACCAGCTCAAGTACCGGGCATGGCACGGGCTCGCACCGCTCATGGCGAACGCCATGCTGAATGTCAGGATGCCCGACGATGTGCGGGAAGAGGCACGACTCGTCGTTCCCGTCCCAACAACCGCCGCACGGCTACGGGAGCGCGGCTACAACCAGGCCGAACTCCTGGCACGAGCCTTCGCCGATGCCTCAAACACCACGCTGATAAGCGCTTTGGCTCGCGGGTCCGGAGCCAGCAGCCAGACCACCTTGCAACCGGCTGCAAGGCTGGCTAACGTGGCGGGTGCTTTTGGCCCGGTGGCGGGGATGGAGGCGGAGATCGCCGGCGAGCACCTGGTGCTCGTGGACGACGTGCTCACGACTGGCGCCACGATCACCGCCTGTACCCAGGCGCTGGTCGCCGCCGGCGCCCGCTGCGTCAGCGTCGTAACGTTCGCCCGGGCAACGGGCCGGATGCGGCTGGATTGACCACCAATTCGAACTGAACGGGGGAGGATGGGAACAATGGCCACCAGGGTAGCCATCAACGGATTCGGACGGATCGGACGCAACATCCTGCGGGCAGCCAGGAAGGTGGACGCCGACCTGGAATTCGTCGCCGTGAACGATCTCACCGACGCAGACACCCTCGCCCACCTCCTCCGCTACGATTCCGTCCACGGCCGCTACGAGGGCTCCGTCGATGTGGACGGCGATCACCTCGTCGTGGACGGCGAAAGGATAACGGTCCTGGCGGAGCGTGACCCTGCCAGCCTCCCATGGCATGACATGGGCGTACAACTCGTCTTCGAGGCCACCGGGCTATTCACTGGCCGCGAGAAAGCCAGCCTCCACCTGGAGGCGGGCGCCCGCAAGGTAGTGATCACCGCGCCTGCCAAGGGCGAAGACATCACCGTGGTGCTGGGGGTCAATCACGACAAGTACGACCCCGAAAACCACCACATCATCTCGAACGCCAGTTGCACCACGAACTGCCTGGCACCAGTGGTCAAGGTGCTCCTCGATTCCTTCGGCTTCCGCCGGGGCGTGATGACCACCGTCCACGCCTACACCAATGACCAGAACATCCTGGACCTCCCCCACAAGGACCTCCGCCGCGCCCGTGCCGCCGGCGTCTCCATCATCCCCACCACCACGGGGGCCGCGAAGGCCACAGGGCTGGTCCTCCCCGAAGTCAAGGGCAAGATCGACGGCATGGCCATGCGCGTGCCCACTCCCAACGTCTCCGTCGTCGACCTGGTAGCCGAGTTGGAGCGGGAGGCCACCGTCGAGGAGATCAACCAGGCCATGCGTGATGCCGCCGAAGGTCAACTCAAGGGCATTCTCGATGTCTCGGATGAGCCGCTGGTCAGCATCGACTTCGTGGGCAATTCCGCCAGCTCCATCGTCGACTCCCGCTCGACCTTCGTCATCGAGGACAGCCTGGTCAAGGTCATGGCCTGGTACGACAACGAGTGGGCCTACTCCATGCGGTGCGTGGACCTGGCAGGCCATATCGCAGAGCGTATGTAGGTGTAATATAAGGGCCTGCGGGTCGTGACCGGAGAATATGCATCAACCGCGACCCTATTGACGACGCCGTGGTGGGGCGCTAGCCTGGCACGTATCTGGCGCCCCTGGCGGTCGGATGCTGGACTCTTGTCCGGAGGGAGCCATGGCAACACCTCAGCACGGACGCAGCGGTACGTATCGGTGCCCAGTGTGCGGTCACCGCGACACGGCGGACCTGCCGCCAGGCCAGGACTCCGTGCGCATCCTGTGCAGCTACTGCAACACGCCGTTGAACGTGACTTCCCGGGGCCCGGACTCGATACGATTTCGGGTACAGGTCTCAGAGGAGCCCGTACGGCAATGATGGCAGGCGCGGTGACATGGACGAGCGCGATGATCAGCCACGGTCGCAAGGCCGTGGCTGACTTCTTTTCTGGGAGGCAGCCGTGAAGAAGAAGACGATCAAGGACCTGGACGCCCGCCAACTCAGCGGAGGTCGGGTGCTGGTGCGCGTCGACTACAACGTGCCCTTGAAGGATGGGCGTGTGACGGACGACTCACGGATCCGGGCCACGCTGCCCACGCTGCGGCACCTGCTGGAGCACAGTGCCTGTGTCATCTTGATGTCGCACGTGGGACGTCCGAAAGGCGAGTGGAAGGACGAATATTCGCTGCGCCCGGCAGCGGACACCCTTGCCCAGTTCATGGACGTTCCGGTCCGGTTGGTGCCCGACGTGGTGGGCAGCGATGCCCGTGACGCGGTTGCCGCCATGCACGGCGGCGAGATCCTGATGCTGGAGAACACGCGGTTCCTGCCGGGTGAAGAGACGAACGACCCACACCTGTCGGAGCAGCTGGGGGGCATGGCCTCTGTGTTCGTCAATGACGCGTTCGGCGCCGCCCACAGGGCCCACGCGTCGACCGTGGGTGCGCCCGAGGTCATGAAGAGGGAAGGGAAGCCGGTAGTGGCTGGCCTGCTCATGGATGCCGAGCTCCGCTTCCTGGGCAATGCCCTGGAGTCACCGGAGCGGCCGTTCGTCGCCATCCTCGCGGGTGCCAAGATCTCCGGCAAGATAGACGTCATCGAGAGCCTCCTCCCACGGGTCGACCACCTGGTCATAGGCGGCGCCATGGCCAACACCTTCTTCCGGGCCATGGGCCTGGAGACCGGGGACTCCCTGGTGGAAGAGGACAGGGTCGAAATGGCCCGGGCCCTGCTCGAGCGAGCGGAGGACAAGCTGGTATTGCCCGTGGATTGTGTGGTCGCCGAAGAGGCTGAGCCAGGTGCCAACACCAGGACAGTCGACCGGGAAGAGATACCCGGTGGCTGGAAGGCTCTGGACATCGGCCCCCGCTCCGTCGCCCGGTTCCGTGAACTCCTGGCCGGAGCCCAAACCGTGATCTGGAACGGCCCCATGGGAATGTTCGAGGTCGAGCCGTTCCGCGGCGGCACCAACAGCGTGGCCAGGGCAGTGGCGGATATCACCCGCACCGGCGCCACGACGATCGTCGGGGGCGGCGACACCGCCGCGGCCGTCAAGGAGGCGGGCCTCGATGCCAAGATGTCACATGTGTCCACAGGCGGCGGCGCGTCCCTCGAGTTCCTCGAAGGCCGCACCCTGCCAGGCGTAGCCGTGCTCGACGATCGGGAGGACTGATGCCCCACACGTTCGAAACGCCCGTCATCGCGGGCAACTGGAAGATGCACAAGGGACCGGATGCCGCCAGGAAGTTCTGCCGGGAATTCGCCCAGGTGGCGCCCGCCCAGAATCGTACGCTGATCGTGTTCCCACCGGCCCTCTCCCTCACCGTGGTGCGCGCCGATCTCATCGAGCACGACGTTGGGGTCGGCGTCCAGAACATATACTGGGAGGAAGATGGCGCGTTCACCGGCGAGATCAGCGCCCCTATGGCACGGGAAGCAGGCGCCGAGTACGTGCTGGTCGGCCATTCCGAGCGGCGGCACGTCTTCAAAGAGACCGACGAAGAGACCTCCCTCAAGGTGGCGGCCGCCATGGCAGCCGGCCTCTTCCCGGTCCTCTGCGTAGGCGAGACCATCGAGGAGCGGAAGGCGGGTCGACTCGAAGAGGTGATCCTGCGCCAGCTCGGTGCCGGTGTGAAGACGCTGTCGGACAAAGACTTCCAGCACTTGCTCATCGCGTATGAGCCCGTCTGGGCCATCGGGACGGGTGAGACCGCCACGCCGGAAGACGCCACTGACGCCCATACCCGGCTCCGCAACCGCCTCAGGGAACGACTGGGCGATGCGGCAGACGACGTCCCCATCCTCTACGGCGGCTCCGTCAAGCCGGACAACGCCGGCGAACTGCTGGCCGCCGACCAGGTCGACGGAGTGCTGGTGGGCGGCGCCAGCCTGGACCCCCGGGACTTCGCTCGTATCGCCGCAGCATGAGCATTGACTTGCAGGGCCATGGTGGCGAGTTTCACTAGCTGGATTTTGGAACCCTCTGGAAAGAAGCGACACTGGTGTTTGTACTACTTCTTGCACTCCTGATCCTGGACGGGATCCTGCTCATCATCATCGTCCTGATGCAGGCGGGTAAGGGCGGCGGGCTGGCGGCCATGGGCGGCGGCGCGGGCGGAACGGAGACGTTCATGGGTGGCGGTCGGCAGGCGGCGACGGTGTTGACGAAGGCCACGTGGACAACCGGCGCCATCTTCCTCGGGCTGTCCGTGGTGCTTGCCGTGATGTCGTCGCGGGCGCAGGATACGCGGCCGCTGCTGGAGGAGGAATTCCGGCGACCGACGCCGATAGCGCCTCAGCCGGTGGTCCCGCAGCCGGGCCAGGAGGCGGTGCCGGGTGAGGCCATACCCGGCGCAGGTGATCCGGGAGCCCAGGAAGGCGTCGAGCCCTAGGCGCCCCGGCAGGTATGGCGGACCAGTCGGAATCGGAGTGGGCCCGGGAAGTCGGGCCGCCCGCCCCGGACTCGCTCCTCGACCTGTACTACTGGCTGCAGTTGACGCGCGAGGTCGAGCGCGTCCTGGCCAACCTCTATCGTCAGAACAAGGTCATCGGCGGTCTGTATCGCTCCCTGGGTCAGGAGGCCGGGGCGGTGGGTACCGCGTACGCGCTGCGACGCCGCGCGGATGGCACGGGGGACGTGCTGTCGCCCGCCATCCGTGACCTTGGCGCCATGCTCATGATGGGCGCAGCCCCCGCCGACATCATGAAGCAATACATGGCCAGGGGCGACGGGCCCACGGGCGGGCGTGAAACGAACGTCCATTTCTCTGACTACGGGAAGGGGTACGTGGGTCTCATCTCGCACCTCGGCGTCATGGTGGGGGTGATGGCGGGGGTGGCGCTGTCATTCAAGGTACGGGGTGAGGATCGGGTGGCGCTGGTATACAGCGGAGACGGGATGACGTCGACTGGCGGGTTCCACGAAGGTCTCAATCTGGCTGCGGTCCAGCGCCTGCCCCTGGTGGTGGTGGTCGAGAACAACGGCTACGCCTACTCGACGCCCACGTCGAAGCAGACGGCGGCGGCGGCCTTCACGGACAAGGCTGACGGGTACGGTATACGTGGCGAGCGGGTGGACGGTAACGACGTGCTGGAGGTGTGGGCGGCTTCGCGGCGGGCGGTCGAGCACGCCCGGGCCGGCGGCGGTCCGACATTGCTCGAGCTGGTCACCTACCGTCGACTCGGTCACGCGGAGCACGACTCCCAGCCCTACGTCCCCGCTGGTGAGGTTTCCGAGTGGGAGGCGCGGGATCCTGTCGACCGGTACGAGCGGTGGCTGCTGGAGACGGGCGGCATGGAAGCCGGTGAGCTGGAGCGGGTCCGTGAGCGGGTGCGGGAGGAGGTGGCCGAGGCGCGGTCGGTGGCCGAGTCGTCGCCCATGCCGGAGCCCCGCAGCGGCGTGGACGGCGTGTACGCCCACGAGCGGGGCTGGATCCCCTGGACGCGTGGTGGACTGGAAGATCCGGACGAGGCCTAGGGATGGAGCGACCGGACCACGTACGACAGACCGAGCTGGGCCAGCCGGTCACCATGCTCGAGGCCATCCGCGAAGCCTTGTGGGAGGAGATGGAGCGGGACGCTGGAGTGTTCCTGATGGGGGAAGATATAGGGGCCTACGGCGGGGCGTTCAAGGTCACCGACGGGTTCCTCCAGCGGTTCGGTGAGATGCGAGTGGTGGACATGCCCATAAGCGAAGCCGGATTCACCGGCGCCGCAGCGGGTGCCGCCCACATGGGCCTCCGTCCAGTGGTGGAGATGCAGTTCATGGATTTCGTGAGCTGCGCCTATGAGCCCCTCACCAACTACATCGCCACTTCCCGGTGGCGCAATGCCGGCCCTCAACCGCTGGTGATCCGTGGACCGGTGGGTGGCGGAGTGCGTGGTGGGCCATTCCACTCCCAGAACCCGGAGATGGCGTTCTTCCACACGCCCGGACTCAAGATCGTCTATCCGAGCACGGCCCAGGACGCCAAGGGGCTGCTCAAAGCAGCAATCCGCGATGATGACCCGGTGCTGTTTTTCGAGCACAAGAAGCTCTATCGGGCCCCATTCCTGCGGGAGGTGCTGCCCCCCGGGGATTACACGGTGCCGCTGGGACAGGCGCGCCTGGTCAGGGAGGGTGTGGACGTGTCCATTGTCACCTACGGGAACATGGTACACGAAAGTACCAGGGCAGCCGAGCAGCTCGCGGAGGAAGACGTATCTGTCGAGATTCTGGATCTGCGTTCCCTGATGCCGCTGGACGAAGAGGCCATACTCAACAGCGTGCGCAAGACGAACCGTCTCCTGGTGGTGCACGAGGACACGCGGACCGGCGGTATCGCAGGGGAGATCGCCATGCGGGTAAGTGAGAAGGCATTCGAGTGGCTGGACGCGCCCATGCTGCGGGTGACGGCGCTGGACACTCCCGTCCCCTACTCGCCTCCCCTGGAAGACTTTTTTCTGCCGCAGGTGGAGGATATCCTGACGGCGTGCAGGTACTTGAAGGCCTATTGAGGTCTACCAACTGACAGCCACACGGGATCACAGATGCCAAAGATCGAAGTTCCGATGCCGCAGATGGGCGAGTCGATCGCCGAGGGTACAGTCTCGCGCTGGCTGAAGCAGCCAGGAGACGTCGTAGAGCGAGACGAGCCCATCCTCGAGATCTCCACCGACAAAGTGGACGCGGAGATACCGGCTCCAACCGCGGGAACGCTGGTAGATATCCAGGTCGAGGAGGGGGCGACCGTAGAAGTAGGGACCGTGGTGGCCTTCATCGACACCGACGGTGCTGCCGGGGCGGCCGAGGCGGAGGCCGAAGCGGCGGAGCCGGCCTCCGCGCCGGAAACTGGAGCCGAGGTGGCAGGTGAGGCGCCCCGACAGGAGCCTGCGCAAGCGCCGGCTGCGGAAGCGCCGGCTGCGGAGGCCGCCGAGGAGGAGGGGGACGGCGCCCCTGAGACGGCCGAGGAGCGGCTGCGGCGGCGATCGTCGCCCCTGGTGCGCCGGATAGCCGCAGAGCACGGGGTGGACCTGTCTCGCGTGGAAGGCACCGGCCGCGGCGGCCGGGTGACGAAGGAAGACATCATGTCCTTCATCGAGCGCCGCGAGGAGGAGCCGCCGAAGGAAGCGGCGCCGGAGCCGAAACCGACTGCGCCACCGGCCCGGGAACCGGCTCCGGCGGCGGGAGCGGACATCTGGGACCGGTTCTACCGCGAGGTGCAGCATCCGGAGTGGCCGATCCGTGAGGGCGACCGGGTCGAGCCCATGGACCGAATCCGCCGGCTGACAGCCGACCACATGGTGCTGGCGAAGCGGGTTGCGCCACATGTCCATTCGTTCATCGAGATCGACTTCACCCGCATCGACCGGATCCGCCGCGCCAGCAAGGCCCGGTGGTCAGAGCAGGGGGTGCGCGTCAGCGTCACTTCCTTCGTCGCCTGGGCGGTGGCCCGGGCCCTGAAGGAGTTCCCCAGGGTCAATGGCACCGTTTCCGGAGACAAGCTGGTGCTACGCGGCAGCGTCAACCTGGGCATTGCCGTGGACCTGGACCCGGGACTCATCGTGCCGGTGATACGAGAAGCCGAAGAGCTCACTCTGATCGGCCTGTCGAAGCGGATCATCGACCTGGCGGGGCGGGCCCGGGACCGGAAGCTCAAGCCCGATGAGATACAGGGCGCCACATTCTCCATCACCAACCCGGGTGTCCTCGGGACCTACGTGGGCATGCCCATCATCCCGGAAGGGACCGCGGCGATCCTGGGCACCGGCGCCATCGAGAAGCGGCCGGTGGTGATCGAGGTGGACGGCGCCGACATGATCGCCATACGCCTGATGTCCATGTTCTCCCTGGGCTATGACCACCGGATAGTGGACGGCGCCGATGCAGCCCGCTTCATGGCCCGGCTCAAGGAGCTGCTGGAAACCTTCCCGGAGGAAGCATAGAGTAATGTGGCGGGAGCAGGAGGCGCGGGAGCTGGCGGTCTCGCGCCTGGGCCTGGTCCCCTATGGCCGGGCCCTGGAGCTACAGGAGCGGCTGGTCCGGGAGCGGCGGGCCGGCCTGGTCGCCGACCAGCTCCTGCTCCTGGAACACCCCCACGTCATCACCATGGGCAGCTGCTCCGACGCCAGTCACGTACTCCTGGATGAGGGTGAGCGAAGGCTGGTGGGGATCGAGCTCCACGAAACAGGAAGGGGCGGCGATGTCACCTATCACGGGCCCGGCCAGCTGGTGGGATATCCAATCCTGGACCTGAAGCCCGACCGGAAAGACGTCCACCGCTACATCCGGGACCTGGAGCAGACCCTGATCCTGGCTGTCTCCACCTTCGGCATCGACGCAGCCAGGCTGCCCGGCATGACCGGCGTCTGGGTCGACCAGGAGAAGCTGGCGGCCATCGGGGTCAGGGTCTCCAGTGGCTGGATCACGTCCCACGGCTTCGCCCTGAACGTGGCAACGGACCTGGGCTTCTTCAACGCCATCATCCCCTGCGGCATCAGGAGCCACGGCGTCACCTCCATGGAGCGGTTGCTGGGCAGGGAGGTGGACCCGGCAGAGGTCCAGGATCGAGTCATCGACGGGATCTGCCGGGTCTTCGACAGGAGCTGGAGCCCGGCGGTGACCGATGGGTGACCGAAAGGGTCCGGCGTGTCGGGCCCCGGGGGATCCGTTTGTTCCTGGCCTCGCCGTTCTGTCGACCCACCCAGCGCTGGCCGCTCAACGGCTCTGGAGGTCGTCCCGGGGTGGCGGCTCGAACTCGAAGAAGTCCAGGTACCGCTCCTTCTGCCGCTCCGCCTCGAGCCACTCCTCGAAACTGGACGGCACCAGTCCGCCCGAGTCGCTCTGCTCCTTGGCCGCCCGGATGGCCCGCCAGTTGGCGAATTCGTTCATGGGATGACCCGCGTGTCCTCGTACCCACCGCCAGTCCACCTGATGACGTTTGGCGACGTCCACCAGCTCCTGCCATAGATCCAGGTTCTCCACGGCGCCGCCCTTCCGCTTCCAGCCTCGCCGGATCCATCCGTGGACCCACTCCCTCATCCCCCTGACCAGGTACTCGGAGTCGGAGGTGAAGATCACGCGGCAGGGCTCCTTGAGCGCGCGTAGCGGTTCTATCGCGCTGCGCAATGCCATCCGGTTGTTGGTAGTGGCCGGCTCGCTGATCCAGTAGTCTCGGCGGACCCAGCGCTCATCCTTCCAGACCTGGACCAGCCCACCGGCTCCCCCGGGCGACGGCCTGTCCGTGTACTGTATCCCGAGACACGATTCATCCGCGTAGATGTAGACCAGATGCTTCACAGGAACTCCCGGCGCCTTGGAACAGATTCGGCGGAGGCGGAAAGGTACTGATCGGTGGAGCCAACGCCAGGGTGGGGCCGAGAGAGGATGGTGCCGTGGGTCTGGCCCGACCGTCATCGAAGCGATATGTTCGCGGGGCCCATGAGATTACGTGACCAACCCCCAGGTTATCTACTGCTCGAGGACGGCCGCATCTTCGAGGGTCGGATGGCGGGCGCCGAGGGTGTGGCCCTGGGCGAGGTGGTGTTCAACACCTCGTTGACCGGCTATCAGGAGATTTTGACCGACCCCTCCTACGCCGGTCAGATAGTGGCCATGACCGCCCCTCACATCGGCAACTATGGTGTAGCGCCGGCGGATGCGGAGTCGGCTCGACCGCACGTCGCCGGCTTCGTTGTCCGCGAGTTGAGCCTGGTCCACTCGAGCTGGCGATCTCAGGAGTCGCTCTCCTCCTACCTGAGACGCAACGGGGTGGTGACGCTGTCCGAGGTGGACACCCGCGCCCTCACCCGTCACATCCGGTCGGCCGGCGCCATGCGGGCGGCACTGGCCTCGGCCGCGGTCTCCGAGGATTCGTTGCGCCAGCGCCTGGCGGCCCACCCGAGAATGGAAGGGCTGGACCTGACCGGCATGGTCTCTACGTCCCAGCCGTACGAAGTGCCGCCGGCCGGGGAGGAGCGGTTCCTGGTGGTCGCGTACGACTTCGGCATGAAGAGCAGATCTGCCGAGTTGCTGGCTGAGCGCTGCTGCCGGGTGCGGGCCGTGCCCAGGGACACGCGCTTCGAGGAGATCCTGGATTCTGGCGCTGACGGATTGTTCGTATCCAACGGCCCTGGTGACCCGGAGGCGGTGGTCCACGCACTGGAGACAATCCGGCGGGCCGCCGAGGACGGTATCCCCGTCTTAGGCATCTGCCTGGGCCACCAGCTGGTAGCCAGAGCCTTTGGCGGTACGACATTCAAGATGAGGTATGGCCACAGGGCCGGTAACCACCCAGTCCGCCGGTTGAGCGACGGCGCCGTCGAGATCACCGCCCAGAACCACGGCTTCGCGGTGCGAGGCGGCGAAGGCGTGGGCATCGATGCAGCGCCTGGGTTGCGCCTGACGCATGTGAACCTGAACGACGGGACCGTAGAGGGCCTCGAGCACCGGGAGCTTCCGGTCTTCAGCGTCCAGTACCATCCTGAAGCTGCTCCTGGCCCCCATGATTCCATCTACCTGTTCGATCGTTTCATCGAGGCGATGGCGCAAGTGTGAGAACAGCCTTGACTTGCGGCACCCCAAGGGATTAAGGTACGGGCGCGTGGACACCTCACAGAGAACCTGACTGGTCGGCTATTCGTCTTGTCACGACGCTCCCTGTTAACCGTGGCCGTTGTAGGCCTCCTGGCAATCATGACGGTGGTCGGCTTGGTGCTCGCACTGGTCGGTCCCACCGCCGGCCTGGGAGTAGGCGGTCGGATCGCGATACTGGAAGTACAGGGGGTGATCGGCGACGACGAGCGCTTCCTGCGGGACGTCAGGCGGCTGCGTCGGGACCGCTCCGTGCGCGGTTGGGTGGTGGCGATCAATAGCCCCGGTGGCGTGGTAGCGCCATCCCAGAGCATGTACGAGACTCTGATCAGGTTGCGAGCCGAGGACGAGGTGCCAGTCATCGCCGCGATCGGTGCGGTGGGCGCGTCGGGAGGTTATTACGTGGCGCTGGCGGCCGACTCGATCGTGGCGTTGCCAGGCAGCATCACCGGGTCGATCGGCGTGCTGATGGAGTATCCCAACATCCAGGGACTGCTGGAACGGATCGGTGTCCGCATGGAGACCGTGAAGGGCGGCGAGCAGAAGGATATCGCGTCACCCTTCCGGGACATGGACCCCGAGCACCGGGAAATCCTGGAAGCCATGATCGAAGACGTTCACGACCAGTTCATGGAAGCGGTCATGGCGACCCGCGGGTTGAGCGGGGAAGAGGTGCGTGCACTGGCCGACGGCAGGATCTTTTCGGGGCGCCAGGCCCAGGATCTGGGTTTGATAGATCGGCTGGGCAACCGGGAGGACGCCATAGCCGTGGCCGGCGAGCTGGCAGGACTCGGACCACGCCCGCGGACGGTGCGGCCACCGGAGCCCCGGAGGCCGCTGCTGCTGGAACTGCTCTTCGGTCAGGTGGTGGCCGGTGCGCTCCAGGAGCTGGCAGGCGGTGTCGGACAGACTACCTGGCCGACACTGAAATACATCATCCATTGACGGCGGATAAGAGCTACGACTCATCTGCACCATTGAAGGATGGAGGCAACATGACGAAGGCGGATCTGGTGGAACAGGTGGCCGAAGCCATCGGTCCCGGCATCACCAAGAAGGACTGCGCGCTCGTAGTGGACGGGCTGCTGAATGCGATCAAGGCGGCCCTCGCCGAGCACGAGAACATCGAGATCCGTGGGTTCGGTACTTTTAAGGTGCGTGAGCGGCGCTCGCGTGTAGCACGCAACCCACGGACTGGCGAGCGGGTGGAAGTGGAGGCTCGAGCCGTGCCGGTCTTCAAGCCCTCCAAGGACCTGCGCGAGCAGGTCGAGCAGGCCGAGTCCCGGAGAGCGGTGGCCGCGGGACACTGAGGCGTACACCAGTCCGCATGCGGGGCCCTGCCCGGCCGAGCCAGGCCAGGCGGGGCCCCGTACGTTTAACGAACAGGCTGCAAGGTCCGTCAAAAGACTGACGATGAGCGACGACACGGTGGCCGCGGTGGAGGCAGAGGAAGAGGCGCTGGTGGCGCGGGCACGTGCCGGTGACGAGGCCGCTCTCGATGCCGTCGTCGGCCTGCACTACCGGTCCGTCTACGAGATGGCGTACCGGGTGCTGGGCGAGCCGGAGTTGGCGGCGGACGCGACGCAGGACACATTCGTGAAGGCGATCAATGCGCTCGACAGGTTCCGCGGCGAATCGAGTCTCCGGACCTGGCTGCTCCGGATAGCGACGAACACCGCCCGGTCGGTGGGGCGCAGGAAGACGAGCCGGCGTGAAGTGGAGCTGGTACCGGAGACGCAGGCTGCGACGGGCGGATCGGACCCTGAGCAAGAGACGTTCGTCCGTAGCGAGGCGGAGCGTGCGGCACGTGCGCTCCAGGAGTTGCCGGAGAAGCAACGGCTGGCGGTGAGCTTTCGGGTCTATCAAGGCCTGAGCCACCGGGAGATCGGGGAGGTGCTGGGCTCATCGGAGGGTGCGGCGCGGGTGAACTATCATCTGGGCCTGAAACGATTGAGGGAGCTATTGGCATGAACATGGGGTGCGAGTTCTTCGCTGACGCGCTGCTGGAGCGAGCGGCGGGCGTGCTGGAGCCCGAGCGCTCGGCACGGCTGGACGCGCATCTGGCGGACTGCGAGGAGTGCGGAGAGGCGCTTCGCACCATCGCGGCATTGAAGGCGGCACCTCTCGAGGTGCCCGCCGGACTCGAGGACAGGGTCAGGAGCGCCGTGCGGGAAGCAGCGCGGCCGGTCGCGCCGGAGCGGGCCGGTGGGGTCATCTCGCCTCAACGGCGCTGGCGCGGTCGCTGGCGTCCGTGGGCCGTGCCCCTGGCCGCCGCTGCGGCAGCGGTGGGGATATGGCTCGGCGTCCAGGCTCCGGACACGAGCGACGTCGACCAGGCCCCGGACCTCGTGGCCTTCGAGGAATACGATCCCTACGGCGATTGGCCGGCCGACGGGTTGTTCATCGCCGATCAGCCCGTGCTGAGCGAGTTGTCGGTGGAGGAGCTGGAGTACCTGTTGCGGGAGCTGGAGTCATGAGGAATGCTGTCTTGATCGGGCTGGTGCTGGCGCTCTCGCCTCTGGCGACTGTCGCCCAGGAGGTTCCGACCAGAGGTCAACGCCCGCGACACGAGGCGGCCCAGGAGCGCCGGGCAGAACTGGAACAGCAGTTCCACCGGCAGTTCGTGGCCCGCGCCGCCGAGAGCATGGCACTCAGCAATGCCCAGCAACAGCGTCTCCACCAGGTGATCCATACCGGGGCCGAAGCACGGCGGGAGCTGGCACGAGAGAGCCGGCAGCTCCGGGGCGAGATAATGCAGGCCGTGCGGGCGCAGGACACGCCCATGGCGACCTACCAGCGGTTGCTCGATCAGACGTCGGCGATGCGGGAGCAGGAGCATGCGCTGGCGCGGCGCGAGGACGCGGCCCTGGCGGAATTCCTGGACCCTCGCCAGCACGCCATGTTCCTGGTCATGAGGATGCAGATGATGGATCAGGTCCGGGGCATGCGCGGGGGCCGCCAGGCCCCCGGGACGGGTCCGGGGCGACCTTAGCTCCGGGTCGAGGCTGTTGCATCGAGCCGCGGCCCCCTATCCAGGCGGCCTGAGCCTCCAGCGGGCGCGAAACGTGCAGTGGCGGCTGCGCGCGGGCGGGGGGGGGCCGCCTTCGTTGACAGCGGTCGGGGCGCTCCCTTACGTTCTGCTCCCGCTAACCTTGCTCACCTGCGACAAAGGCGAAGGCTCCTCATGTTCGAAAAGATCACGGTTGTTGGGGCAGGACACGTCGGCGCCACGACGGCCCAGGGAATCGCCCGACTCCACCTGGCCCGTGAGGTGGTGATGGTGGACGTGGCCGAAGGGATCCCCATGGGCAAGGGGCTGGACATGTACCAGTCAACTCCCATCGAAGGGTTCGACACCCGGATCATCGGCTCGAACGGGTACGAGGAGACGGACGGCTCCCAGTTGGTGGTTATCACCGCCGGCCTGCCGCGCAAGCCGGGCATGAGCCGGGACGACCTGCTCAACACGAACGCCGACATCGTGCGGCAGGTCTCGGGGCAGGTGAAGCGCACGTCGCCGGACGCCATCATCATCATGGTCTCGAACCCGCTGGACGTGATGGCCTATGTGGCCAAGGACGTCACCGGCTTCCCCCGGGAGCGTGTGATCGGCATGGCAGGCGTTCTGGACACGGCCCGCTACCGCACCTTCCTGTCAATGGAGATGGACGTGAGCGTGGAGGACATCCAGGCCCTGGTGCTGGGTGGCCACGGCGACACCATGGTGCCGCTGGTGAGCATGACCACGGTGAGCGGGATACCGGTGAGCCACTTCATCGAAGCCGGTCGCCTGGACGAGATCATCGAACGGACCCGGAAGGGCGGCGCTGAGATCGTCGGATACCTGAAGACCGGGAGCGCGTACTACGCGCCGGCAGCAGCTACCGCGCAGATGGTGGAGGCCATCGTCTTGGACAAGAAGCGCATCCTGCCTTGCGCGGCGTGGCTCGAGGGGGAGTACGGCCAGAGCGGTATCTTCCTGGGCGTGCCCTGCAAGCTGGGGCGCAACGGGCTCGAGGAGATAATCGAGGTCGACCTGACCAGCGATGAGCGTGCTGCCCTGGAGCGGAGCGCGGATTCCGTGCGCGAGTTGATGGGCGCCCTTTCCTGAGGTAGGCATGCAGAGGATGGCGGCCATACCCATCAGCTCGACCTCCATCGGCAAGAAGGTACTGATGGCGCTGTCCTCCATCGTACTGTTCCTGTACGTGGTGGGACACCTGGTCGGCAACCTGAAGATCTTCTTCGGGCCTGACCCGTTCAACGACTATGCTGAATGGCTCCGGGTGGCGGGTAGCCCCCTCTTCCCGGACGAGGGCCTGTTGTGGATCGCCAGGGTGATACTTTTGGCCGCCCTCTTCGTCCACGTGGGGGTCTACGTCCAGCTCTGGCGACAGAAGCGGCGGGCCAGGACCGTGGGCTACCGCACCTTCGACCCGCAGGTCTTTAGTTGGATGTCCCGGGCCATGATGTGGGGCGGTCTGGCGATCCTGTTGTTCGTGATCTTCCATGTGCTCCACCTCACCACCGGCCACATCACTCCCGATCCGGCGGCCGGATTCCAGCGCCACGACCCGTACGAGAACATCATCGCCGGGTTCAGCCTCTGGTGGGTGAGCGGGATCTACGTGATCGGTGTCCTGGCCCTGGGGATGCACCTGTACCACGGTCTATGGAGTGGCATGCAGACACTGGGCATGAACAATCCCAAGTACAACCTATATCGTCGGCCGGCCGCCGCGGTCGTGGCCATCGTGATTGCCGTAGGGTACATCGCGATACCCCTCGGCGTGCTGTTCGGGATGGTGAGCTGATGGAACTCCACGCCAAGATCCCGACGGGACCGATCAGCGAGAAATGGGACAACCACCGCTTCTCGATGAATCTGGTGAACCCGGCCAATCGCCGGAAATACGACGTCATCATCGTGGGCTCCGGCCTGGCAGGCGGCGCAGCAGCCGCCACCATGGGCGAGCTGGGCTACCGGGTGAAATGCTTCTACTACCAGGACAGCGCTCGCCGGGCCCACAGCATAGCCGCCCAGGGCGGCATCAACGCCGCCAAGAACTACCAGAACGACGGCGACAGCGTGTTCCGGCTCTTCTACGACACGGTGAAGGGCGGCGACTTCCGTTCCCGCGAAGCCAATGTCTACCGGCTGGCGGAGCTGAGCCTGAACATCATCGACCAGTGCGTGGCCCAGGGCGTACCCTTCGCCCGTGAATACGGTGGTCTCCTGGACAACCGCTCCTTCGGCGGGGCCCAGGTTGCCAGGACCTTCTACGCCCGCGGCCAGACCGGCCAGCAGCTGCTGCTGGGCTGCTACCAGGCCCTCGAGCGGCAGGTGGCAGAGGGGACCGTGACCAGCTATTCCCGGCACGAGATGCTGGACCTCATCGTGGTCGACGGCCGGGCCCGGGGCATCGTGGTCCGGGATATGGTCACAGGCGACATCGACGTGCACCTGGCCGACGTGGTGGTGCTGGCCACGGGCGGGTACGCCAACGTCTACTATCTCTCCACCAACGCCAAGGGGTGCAACGTCACGGCCATCTGGAGGGCGTACAAGCGCGGGGCAGGGTTCGGCAACCCCTGCTTCACCCAGATCCACCCCACCTGCATCCCGCCCAGCGGACACTATCAGTCCAAGCTCACACTCATGAGCGAGTCGCTGCGCAACGACGGCCGGATCTGGGCGCCGAAGACACAGGGCGACGACCGCGCTCCCGCCGACATCCCGGAGGACCAGCGCGACTACTACCTGGAACGTCTCTACCCCAGCTTCGGCAACCTCACGCCCCGGGACATCGCGTCCCGGCGGGCCAAGGAGGCGGTGGACGACGGCCGGGGCGTGGGCTCAATGAAGAATGGCGTGTACCTGGACTTCCGGGACTCCATCCAGCGACTGGGCCAGGAGGTCATCGCCGAGCGCTACGGCAACCTCTTCGACATGTACGAGAAGATCACGGGTGAGAACCCGTACCAGGCGCCCATGCGGATCTACCCCGCGCCCCACTACACCATGGGCGGCCTCTGGGTGGACTACAACCTGGAAAGCACCATCCCCGGCCTGTTCGTGGGCGGAGAGGCCAACTTCAGCGACCATGGCGGCAACCGCCTGGGCGCCAGCGCCCTCATGCAGGGTCTGGCCGACGGGTACTTCATACTCCCAGCCACCGTCAGCGACTACCTCGCCCGTGCGGGCAATGCGGACGGAGGCGAGGACCACCCCGACGTGCGCGCTGCTCTCGAGGGCATCCGGGAACGGACCAGCCGATTCCTGTCGATCCAGGGGAGCCGGAGTGTAGACGACTTCCACCGGGCGCTGGGCACGCTCATGTGGGATCACGTGGGCATGGCCCGCAACGCCGACGGCCTGCGCAAGGTGCTGGATCTCATACCCGAGCTCAGGGAGGAGTTCTGGCGGGATGTGAGGGTGCCCGGCAGCGCCGCGTCCCTCAACCAGTCCCTGGAGATGGCGGGTCGGGTAGCGGATTTCATGGAGTTCGGTGAGCTCATGGCCCACGACGCCCTGGATAGGGATGAGTCAGCCGGTGGTCACTACCGGGTCGAGCACACCACACCCGAAGGCGAGGCGCAGCGCAACGACGACGAGTTCTCGTTCGTCTCGGTCTGGGAGTACCCGGGCTCAGACCAGAAGAAGCCGGTGCGCCACAAGGAGCCGCTCGAGTTCGAGTACGTGACACCGTCGCAGAGGAGTTACCGGTAGGGGGAGCGGGCTCGCCTGGCGGCTCGCAGGAGGGCGCCTGACGGCGCAAGAGGGCGCCTGGCGGCGCAGAGGGCGCCTGGCGGCGCAAGAGGGCGCCTGGCGGCGCAAGAGGGCGCCTGGCGGCGCAGAGGGCTTGCTGGCGCTCGCAATGGCGAGGCGGGGGGATGACGTTTACGGGACGCTGGGACGGCCGAGTCGGCTGGAGCCGGCTAGGATAACGGGGGATGGATATGAGATTGACGCTGCACATCTGGCGGCAGACTTCGCGGAGTTCTAAAGGGGGGTTCGAAACCTACCGGTTGGATGACGTCTCTGCGGAGATGTCGTTTCTCGAGATGCTGGACGTGTTGAACGAGCAGCTCGTGCGGCAGGGTGAGGAGCCTGTGGCCTTCGATCATGACTGCCGTGAGGGGATCTGTGGCACGTGCGGGATGGTGATAAACGGTGTGGCTCATGGCCCGTGGAAGAAGACCACGGCCTGTCAGCTGCACATGAGGGCGTTCGGGGACGGCGACGAGATCGTGATCGAGCCGTGGCGCGCGGACGGGTTCCCCATCATCCGCGACCTGGTCGTAGATCGGCGGGCCTTCGACCGGATCATCCAGGCTGGAGGCTTCATATCCATACGAACCGGCGCCGCGCCAGACGCCAACACGGTCCCGGTCCCGAAGGAGAACGCGGAGCTGTCGTTCGAGGCCGCGGCGTGCATCGGCTGCGGAGCCTGCGTGGCAGCTTGTCCCAACGCCTCCGCCATGCTGTTCACCGCCGCCAAGGTCTCGCACCTGAACCTGCTGCCCCAGGGCCAGCCGGAGCGATATGACCGGACCAGGGCCATGGTGGCGCAGATGAACGCAGAGAACTTCGGCCACTGCACCAACCACGGCTCCTGTGAGGTGGTTTGCCCAGCCGGGATCAGCGTCGACTACATAGCACGGCTGAACCGCGACCTGATGAAGGCCAGCCTCCACCGCCCCGGCGCCCTGGTCCGCTAGTCCCCCCCCCGGACCCCCGCCCGCCTGCGCCGCCA
>SLCC01000115.1 GCA_007126035.1 Gemmatimonadota bacterium | reverse complement strand
TGGCAGCCTTCGCCCAGGAGCCGGCCGCCGCCGTCGGCGGGATCGTGGACCCATGATTCGGGCGGGATGTAGCCGGCATTGACGCGGACGTGGACGACCCTGGCGCCGGGCAGGCCCTCGAGGCGGTCCCGGACGAAGCTCGTGGCGGGGGCGAAGCGCCGGTTGAACCCCACCATGAGCGGCGGGCCGCCGCGGGCGGCATCCACCACGTCGTCCAGCTCCTCGATGGTCAGGGCCAGGGGCTTCTCGACGAACACCGCCTTCCCCGCCCGCAGCGCATCGACCGTCAGCCGGGCATGATCGCCGTGCCGGGTGGCGATCACCACCGCGTCCGTCTCCGGGTCCGCCAGCACCTCGTCCGCCCCCGCCGCCAGGTAGGCGAAACCGTGCTTCTCCGCCGCCTTCCGGGCCGTGAGCCCGCCGGCGCTGGACACCCCGAGCAGCCTCACGTCCAGCTTCTTCAGGGTGGGCACCAGCACGTCCTGGGCGAAGTTGCCCGCGCCGATCAGCCCGATGCGGGACGCGCCCCGGGCCTTGCCGGGAGCGGGCTCGCGGTGGAGGTGGATCCTGCGGGGCTCGTCGGCGGGCTCGGTGGGGTAGCGGAGCACCACGCCCAGGGCCGAGGCGCCCTCCTCACCCGTGACCGCGTCGTAGGCGCTCACGGCGTGCTGGAAGTCGAACCGGTGGGTGACGAGCCGGTCCAGCTCCATCTTTCCGGCGGCGATGAGCTCGAGGAAGGCCTGCATGTTCCGCTGCTCGGTCCAGCGGACGTAGCCCACGGGGTAGTCGTGGCCCCGCTCCTCGTAGTCCGGATCGTAGCGGCCGGGCCCGTAGGAGCGGGACAGGCGCACCTCCAGCTCCTTCTCGTAGTAGGGCGACCGTGGCAGCTCGATGGGCACGGCGCCCACCACCACCACCCGGGCCCGGTCCCGGGCCAGCGCGCCGGCCAGCACCACGGGGTCGGTGCTCGAGGTGGCGGCGGCGATGATGACGGCGTCGGCGCCCATCCCGTCGGTGGCGTCGGCGACGATGGCCTCCACGTCGTCGCTCCTGAGCATGCCCAGGGCGCCGTATTCCTGCGCCAGGGCCACGCGGCCCGGGTCAAGGTCGATGGCCAACGGCCGCACGCCCGACGCGGCCAGGAGCTGGACGGTCATCTGGCCCAGTATCCCCAGCCCGATCACGGCCACCCGCTCGCCCAGCCGGGGCTCCGCCTGCCGCACCCCCTGGAGGGCGATGGCGCCCATGGTGGCGAAGGCGGCGGCCTCGGTCCCGACCCCGCGGGGGACCCGGACCACCAGGTTCTTCGGCACCCACAGCCGCTCGGCATGGCTGGCGTAGCCGGCGCCGGCGCAGGCGACCATGTCACCCGCTTCGAGGCCGGTGACTCCGGCGCCCACGGCTTCCACCTGCCCGGCGGCGCTATAGCCCATGGGCGACAGCGCCGAGAGCCGCGTCTTCACCTTGGCGTAGGCGGAGGCCACCCCTTCCCGGGCCACCGTGTCCAGCACCTTCCGCACCTGGTCCGGCCGCTCCATGGCCTTACCCACCAGCGACTTCCGACCCAGCTCCACCGTGGACCGCTCCGTCCCCACGCTGATGACCGAGTGCCGCGTCCGGACCAGCACGCCGCCGGGCCGCAGCACCGGCGAAGGCACGTCCACGAGCCGGAGCGTGCCCGAATCCATTTCCTGTATGAGCTGCTTCATGACGTCCCGGTACGTTTCGGAGTCGATTGCCGTCCCACGGTCGCCAGCTCGGCCAGCGCCCGGAGCATCCAGGCCTGGGTCCAGCGCATGTAGGGCAGCCGGTTACGCCAGCGGCCGTGGTGCTGATAGTAGTAGTAGCCGGCGGGGTCCCGCATCTCGCTCACCGCCCAGTCCGCCAGCCGCTCCGCCTCGGACACGGCGCCGGGGATGAGGTGGCGCAGGCCCAGGAGCGTCAGTATGGCCTGGGCCACCGCGTGAGTGTCCACGGGGTACGGCCGACCCGGGTAGTAGCCCACGGCCGGGCCGTCGAAGAACGACGAGCGCCAGTAGGCCGCGCCCCGCTCCACCGCGTCGTCCAGACCGGGCACGTCCACGTGCCGGCCGATCGTCGCCAGGGCCAGGAGCACGTAGCCGGTGTGGAAGCTGTCCACCCAGCCGTCCGTCGCCGCCGGCCCGTACGGCCACGACCCGTCAGCCCGCTGGGCGGCCAGCGTATAGCCCGCGGCCCGGCTGACCAGCTCCCCCCGGGCACCATTCCGGGCACTGTCCCGGGCACCATCCCGGGCACCGTCCCGGGCACCGTCCCCCTCCACACCGGACAGCCGGGCCAGCAGGGAAGCGGCCAGGAGCGACGCGTTGTGCACCGCCCGCCGGTCCAGGGGGGTGTAGCTGAAGCAGAAGGTGCGGTCGGGGCCGGGGATCCGCTGGAGCGACGTGGCCAGGAACGTCCCCGCCTCCGAAGCCAGCACCGCGGCCCGGTCGCCCGCGCCCGCCTCCGCCGCGTCCAGGAGCGCGTGCCCCACGAAGGCCGTGGCAACGGACGACGGCGTGCCGGCGGGGGCCATGAAGCTCCGGTTCGCCCACGGGAACGGGTAGCCCCAGCCCGCGCCGCCGTGGCCGCGCTCAGCCAGGTCGTCCAGCCAGGCGACGATCCGCTCGGGTTCGGCGGCCGAGCCCACGTCGGCGGCCAGCCTCACCCTGGCGGCGAGCACCAGGCCCAGGCCCTTGGCGTTCCGCAGTGGCGGCACCCTGAGCAGCGGCCGTGTCTGTACTGGCAGTCGCTTGCCGAGCTGGGTCCAGGCCACGGCGGCCCAGCGGCTGCCCATGGTGGTGGCCCGTACCAGGGGCGAGGCGAGGAAGTCGTGGGGGTCGTAGCCGGCGTAATCCCGCCCGGCCATCCACCGGTCCAGGTCCAGGGCCGCGTCACGCCAGCGCTCGGCGGCGATGGCGGTGCTCATGGCCTGAGCCGGTCGCGGAGCACCCGGCCGACGAACCAGCTGTTGGTGACCAGGTAGCGCCGCCACAGCCGGGCCGGGTCCTGGGCCAGGCGGTACAGCCATTCCAGCCCCCGGCCGCGGGCCCAGCGGGGCGCGTCCTTCTTCCGCCCCGCCAGCACGTCGAAGCTGCCGCCCACGCCCATGGCGACGCGGAGCGTGGGCAGCCGCGTCGCCAGCTCGGTGATGCGGCGCTCCTGGAGCGGGCTGCCCATGGCCACGAACACCAGCTCCGGCCGCAGCCCGGCGATCTCGGCGACCACCGACTCCCAGTCCTCGTCGTCCAGGTAGCCGTGGTGCCAGCCCACCAGCCGGAGCGACGGCCGCTCCCTCGCCAGCTTCGAGGCCAGCTCGTCCACCACGTCCGGCCCGGCGCCCAGCAGGTAGACGCTCCGGCCCCGTGCCTCGGCCACGTCCAGCAGCCGGGCCATGAGGGTGATGCCGCCCACGTGGTGCACGCCCTGGATGCCCAGCCGCCGGGCCGCCCAGGCCATGGCCCACTCGGCGACGGCCAGGTCCGCCGACTCCAGCGCGGCCGCCAGCGCCGGGTCCCCCGCCGCCTGCCACGCCTTGTTGGCGTTGGTCACCAGCACGCAGAACGGTCGCCCGCCCACCGCCGCCCGGTCCACGAGCGCCACCGCCTCCGCCATGGACACCGGGTCCACGGGCACCCCGGCCACACGCACTCGCCGCAGCACCGGGAGCCCCGGGCCTGCGTACCGGTCAGGCGTCGTCTTCAATACGCCCCCTCGCCGCGCAGCACGGCGGGGACGGTCCGGGCCAGGATCGCCAGGTCCAGGGCCAGGCTCCAGTCCCGGATGTAGTCGAGGTCGAGCCTGGCCCACTCCTCGAAGTCGCAGATCCGGCTGCGTCCGCTGACCTGCCAGAGGCAGGTGATTCCTGGCACCACGGCCAGCTTGCTCCGCTGCCACGGCTGGAACCCGGCGAACTCCTCCGCCGAGCAGGGTCTGGGCCCCACCAGGCTCATGTCACCCTTGAGCACGCTCCAGAGCTGTGGCAGCTCGTCGATGCTGAACTTCCTGAGCCAGCGCCCGACGGCCGTGACCCGGGGGTCGTTCCGGATCTTGAAGACCGGGCCGGACATCTCGTTGTGCTCCAGGAGCGTCTGCTTCAGCTCTTCCGCGTTGTCCACCATCGTGCGGAACTTGTAGCCCACGAAAGGCCGGCCCCTGAGGCCCAGCACCTTCCACGGGTAGAGGACGGGCCCGGGCCCGCTGAGCCTGACGGCGATGGCCGCCAGCAGGAAGACGGGGGCCAGGACCACGATGAGCGTGCCGGCCAGCACCACGTCCAGGACCCGCTTCACCCGCTGCCCGGCCAGCCAGCGCCAGCCCACGGCCCTGGGCGGGAGCGCCGCCTCCCAGTCGTGGGACCGGATGAGGCGGAGCGTGGACTCGGGGATGTGGTAGGGGAGCGGCCCGGTGGCCGCCACCGTCTTCACGTCGCCCTGGCTCGCGCGGCCACCGACTCCCATTTCATCTCGTGGCGCTGCAACGCCGGGTGGGACACCAGGAGGTGCCATATCACCGCCTGGAACGACTCGGTATGGGGTGT
>SLCC01000094.1 GCA_007126035.1 Gemmatimonadota bacterium | reverse complement strand
CCACCCGGCCGCCGGTTGCCGGGCAGCGGCGGGTTGCCGGGTGGGGCTGGTGTCGGGCGCTCGAACTCGAGCTCCGAACTCCGAGCTCCGAGCTCCGACCGCCCAGCCACCACCCGGCCGCCGGTTGCTGGGCTTCGGCGGGCTGTCGGGCGGCGGCGGGTGGCGGGCGCTCGAACTCGAGCTCCGAACTCCGAGCTCCGAGCTCCGACCGCCCAACCACCACCCGACCGCCGGTTGCTGGGCTTCGGCGGGCTGTCGGGCGGCGGCGGGTGGCGGGCGCTCGAGCTCGAGCTCCGAGCTCCGAGCTCCGAGCTCGGAGCTCGGACCACCCCTCCCCAGCCGTGCACTCTCCTGCGATATTTCTTCTTTCCATAACCGCTATCACGGAGAACACGATGCGCAGCGCAGCGCTCACACTCGTCCTGGTCCTGGTCGGCGGGGGCCTGGTCGACGCCCAGGCGCCCGACCGGCTCGGGGTGGACCATATCATCGACATGACCCGGGTGGGCAATCCGGAGCTGAGCCCTGACGGCCGGCAGCTGCTCTACACGGTCACGGAGCTGGACTGGTCGGAGAACAAGCGGAACACCCGGCTGTGGATCGCCGGCGCGGATGGCTCTGACGCCCGTCCCTTCACCTCGCTGGTGGGCGACGGCTCTGCCCGCTGGTCGCCGGACGGCCGTTGGGTCTCGTTCCTCCGGTCGGCGGACGACGACGTGGGCGGCGAGGGCCGGCAGTTGTGGCTGATCCGGACGGACGGCGGTGAGGCCAGGCAGCTGACGAAGCACGCCGCGGCGGTCCGGAGCTACGAGTGGTCGCCTGACGGGAGCCGCATCGTGTTCCTGGCCAACGACACGCTGCCGAAGTCGGCGCGTGACGAGCGGCGCAAGGGCGGCGACGCCATCTTCGTCAACGAGGGCCCGCACGGCCAGACCCGTGGCGAGTGGCGGAACCTCTGGTGGGTGGCGGTGGACTTCGAAGACAACGAGGCCCGGGCCCTGACGGAGGGCGAGCGGATCGTGGGCGAGTTCGCGGTGTCGCCGGAGGGTGACCGGGTCGCCTACACGTTCCGGACGGAGAACCGCCGCAACGACGGCCACCTGTCGGAGATCGCGCTGGTGGACGTGGCCAGCGGGGAGGTCCGGGTGCTGACGGACAACGACGCGCCGGAGAGCGGGCTGACCTGGGCGCCGGACGGCCGGGCCCTGCTGTTCCGGGCGCCGGACCTCCAGGAGTGGGAGCTGACCCAGGGCAACCTTTACCTCATGGACCTGGCCAGCGGCGGCATCCGCCAGCTCATGCCCGACTCGGAGCTGAACGTCCGGACCACCACCTTCTCCCCTGACGGCCGGTACCTGGACATCACCGCCCTGGAGCGGACCATAACCAACTTCTACCGGCTGGACCTGCGCAACGGCCGGGTCACCCGGATGACGGAGTGGGTGGGCGGCGTGGCCAGCCCGAGCTGGTCCCGTGACCATCGGACGGTGGCATTCACCGCCGACGGTCCCACGTCGCCGGCGGAGGTCTTCACCGCCACCTACCGGCCCGGGCTGAGCAGGACGGCGGTGACGGACGTGGCGGCTTCGGTCCGGGAGCTGACGCTGTCGGAGCCGGAGGTGGTCCGTTGGACCAGCTTCGATGGGCTCGAGATCGAGGGCCTCCTCTTCTACCCGGCGGGCGGTCGGGACCACGCTGGCGGGCTCGTGCTCCAGATCCACGGCGGCCCCGCCGGCGTCTTCGCCCGGACCTTCAACGCGGATGCCCAGCTCCTGGCGGCCCAGGGCTGGGCCGTCCTCCAGCCCAACGTGCGGGGCTCCGTCGGCTACGGCGATGAGCTGCTGCGGGGCAATATGTTCGACATCGGCGGCGGCGACTACCACGACCTGATGACGGGCGTCGACTACGTCATCGAGCGCGGCGTCGCCCACCCCGACTCCCTGGCGGTGAAGGGCTGGAGCTATGGCGGGATCCTGGGCGGCTGGACCATCACCCGCACCGACCGGTTCCAGGCCGCGTCCCTGGGCGCCATGGTCAGCGACTGGGTCAGCGAGTTCGGCGTCGGCTTCAACTACGACGTCACCCGCTGGTACCTGGGCGGCGATCCGTGGACGAACCGGGAGCACTGGGTCGAGCGCAGCGCCTACACCCACGCCGACCGGGTCAGCACGCCCGCCATCCTGTTCCACGGCGATGGCGACGAGATCTGCACGCCCGGCCAGTCCATGAACTTCCACGCCGCGCTCCTGCACAACGGCGTGCCCTCCCGCTACGTCCTGTTCCCCCGCGAGGGCCACGGCATCCAGGAGCCGCGCCACCACCGGACCCGGCTGGTGGAGGAGCTGCGGTGGTTCGAGCACCACGTGCGTGGCAACACCGATTGGGTCGCGCCCGAACGGCCGGCCTCGGAGGACGAGCCCGCGGAGCAGGAGGCGGCGGCGTAGACGCGGGCGCGGTTGCGGTTCGGACGATGAGCGGGGACGTGGAGCGCCGCCATGTGCTCCACGTCCCCGCCGTCGTATTCCTGATGCCGCCTTCCAGGCTGGACGCCGACAGGCGGCCTGCGGGAGCCCCTCAGCGCATGGCGTCAGGGTTGATCCGCCCCTCGGCTAGCCGGGTCAGCTGCTTGTCCGTCTCGCCTTCCTCGTCCAGCGTCTGCTGGAGCAGCCGGGCCGCGTCTTCGTTGCCCAGCATGCGGGCGTAGGTCCGGGCGGTGCCGTAGGCGGCGATCTCGTAATGCTCGACCCGCTGCGCGGCGGCGATCATGCCCGCGTCCCGGGTGTCGTCGTCCTCCGCCTCGTTCATCACCTCGTCGCCCTCCTCGATCAGGCCCTCCATGCCCCGGCACTTGTGGTCGCCGGGCTGCTGGTCCATGGCCTGGAAGATCTGGTCCAGCCTCTGCACCTGCTCCTCGGTCTGCTGGTGGTGCCGCTCGAACGCCTGTCGCAACTCCGGGTGCGACGCCTTCTGCGCCATCTTCGGCAGCGCGTCCAGGATCTGTTTCTCCGCGCTGTACAGGTCCTGGAGCTCGTGGACGAAGAGGTTTTGCAGGGAGTCCATCTTCATAGGTGCCTCCGTGGGTGAGTGGTACGGGCCGGCGGGGGAGTCCTGCGCCGGTAGGTTGGTCGGAGTGCAATCTGTGTACCTGTTTGTTGAGGCTCGGCTGGCGCCTCGCAGGTGGGCTCGGCTGGCGCCTCGCAGGTGGGCTCGCTGACGCTCGCAAATGGCTCGGCTGGTGGCCTCGCAGGGGGCTCGGCTGGCGCCTCGCAGGTGGGCTCGCTGACGCTCGCAAATGGCTCGGCTGGCGCCTCGCAAATGGCTCGGCTGGTGGCCTCGCAGGGGGCTCGGCTGACGCTCGCAAATGGCTCGGCTGGCGCCTCGCAGGGGGCTTGGCTGACGCTCGCAGGCGGCTCGGCTGGCGGCCTCGCGGGGGGGCGGCTGACGCCTCGCGGTGGGGGGTGGGCGTTGCGTGTGGCGGGGTTGGGCCGCAGCTTCTCCGCCGGACCGTCTATTGGAAGGGTGCCATGCCCGTGTACCGGAGTGTTGTCTTCGACTGTGACTCCACGCTTTCGGCGCTGGAGGGGATCGAGGAGTTGGCGGTTGAGCATCGCCGGGAGGTGGAGAGTCTGACGGATGCTGCCATGCGGGGGGAGGTGGTGCTCGACGAGGTGTACGGGCGGCGGCTGGAGCTGATCCGTCCTGATCGGGACGCGGTGGCGGGGTTGGTGCCGCGGTACATCGAGGGCCTGGTGGCTGACGCGGCGGAGACAGTCGCGGCGCTGGCGGCGGCGGGTGTGGACGTACGGGTCGTCTCGGGTGGCCTGCTCCCTGCCGTCCTGAGGCTGGGCCGTCACCTGGGCCTGCCGGACGAGGCGGTGGCGGCGGTGGACGTCATGTTCGACGACCTGGGGGAGTTTGCGGGCTACGACGCGTCGTCGCCGGCTGCCCGTGCGGGGGGCAAGGCGGAGGTGATCCGTCGCTGGAAGCAGTCGCCTGCCGGGCTCGGGGAGCCGGTGATGTTCGTTGGCGACGGGGCCACGGACCTGGAGGCGAGGCCGGCGGTGGACCTGTTCGTCGCTTACGCCGGTGTCATCGCCCGGCCCCAGGTCGTCGAAGCGGCGCCGGTGGTCATTCGCTCGCCCTCCCTGGCTCCTGTCCTCACGCTTGCGCTCGGGCCGGATCGGCCCGAGCATGAACCTCACGCGAGGCTCTACGACCTCGGTAGATCACTGATCAGCGAAGGTTGGGTGGAATGGAAGTGAACGTGCCTGTGACCGATACCGGCTTCGGCCGGTTCTTCCTCCCGGGGCCCACAGAGGTCAGGCGGGAGATCTTGGAAGCGATGCTCGGCCCCATGATGGGGCACCGGACCGCGGACATGGAAGCGCTCATGGACCGGATCCAGCCGGGGCTGCGCCACGCGTTCCGCACCGAGCGGCCGGTCTACGTGGCGCCGTCGTCTGGCACCGGGATGATGGAGATGGCGGTCCGGAGCGTGGGCCAACGCCGGGCGCTCTGCCTGGTCAACGGCGCCTTCAGCGAGCGGTTCGCCAAGATCTGCGACCTGTCTGGTCTCGAAGTCCAACGGATAGAGGTGGAATGGGGCGACTACCACTCGCCCGACATGGTGGAGGAGGCGCTGAGGGACGACGAATTCGACACGGTCACCGTCTGCCACTCGGAGACGGCCACCGGCGTGCTGAACCCGATCCACGAGATCACGGAGGTGGCGCACCGGTACGGGGCCATGGTCTGCGTGGACACGGTCAGCTCCATGGCCGGGTCACCGGTGGAGACCGACGCCTGGGGGCTGGACTTCGTGGCCACGGGCTCCCAGAAGTCCTTTGCCCTGCCGCCAGGTCTGGCCTTCGGCGTGGCCCAGCCGGCGGTCCTGGAGCGGGCGGCGGCCAATACCCAGCGAGGCCTCTACTTCGATGTGCTGGAGTACGAGCGCAACCTGGAGAAGAGCCAGACGCCGAACACGCCGGCGGTCTCCCTGATGTACGCGGCGGCGGCCCAGATGCAGGCCATCCTGGAGGAAGGGATCGAGAACCGGTGGGAGCGGCATCGCCAGATGGCGGTGCGCACCTACGAGTGGGTCGACGAGATGCGGGGCAGGGGCCACGACATCGGGATCCTGGCGCCCGAAGGCTTCCGCTCGCCCACGGTCACCTGCATAACCGTCCCGGCGGGCGTCCGGGGCACGGGTGTGTGCGCGGCGCTGAAGGCCCGCGGCTACATAATCGCCACGGGCTACGGCAAGATGAAGGAGGATATGGTCAGGATCGGCCACATGGGTGACCACACCCTGGCGGAGCTGGACGAGGTGCTGGACAACCTGGCCGCCGTCCTCCACGAGGTGCTGGCCGGCCATGGCTGACCAGTTCCGGATCCTGCTGGCGGACAAGATCCCGCCCAGCGGGCTCGAGCCGCTCCAGGACCCGCGCTTCGAGCTCATCGAGACCTCGGGCCTGCGGGGCGACGCCATGGCGGAGGCGCTCCGGGACGTGGACGCGGTCATCGTCCGGTCCACCTCCAACATCGATCGCGCCGCCCTGGCCCTGACCGAGCGGCTCCGGGTCATCGGTCGGGCTGGCGTGGGCGTGGACAACATCGACGTGGACGCGGCCACCGAGAAGGGCATCCCTGTCTTCAACGCGCCGTCGGGCAACACCATCTCCGCGGCGGAGCTGACCTTGGCCCTGATGCTGGCCGTCATGCGACGGCTGGCCGCGGCGGACCGCTCCATGCGGGCTGGCGAGTGGGACCGGAAGAGCTATCGCGGCATGGAGCTGCACGGCAAGGTCCTGGCCCTGGTCGGCGTGGGCCGGATCGGCGGCGAGGTGGCCAGGCGGGCCCGACCGTTCGGGATGCGGATCGTGGCCAGTGACCCGTTCCTCCAGGAGGAGCGGGCCCGCCAGCTGGGCGTGGAGCCCATGGCCCTGGAGCAGGCGCTGGCGGAGGCGGACGTGGTCTCCCTCCATATCCCTCTCACGGACGAGACGGCTAACCTCCTGGACCGCGGACGGCTCCAACTGCTCAAGCCCAACGCCGTCGTGGTCAATGCGGCCCGGGGCGGCGTGGTGGACGAGGAGGCGCTGGCGGAGGCGCTGCGGGAGGGCCGGATCGCCGGCGCCGCCCTGGATGTCTTCGCCACCGAGCCGCTCCACCCCGACTCGCCCCTGCGTGGGCTCGATAACGTGGTCCTGACCCCGCACATCGGGGCGGCGACCCGGGAGGCCCAGCACAATGTGGCCTACGAGGTGGCCGAGGCGGTCCGCAACGCCCTGCTCCACGAGGACTACGCGCCCGCCGTCAACGCGCCGGCAGTGGGCACCGAGCAGGTCCGCCGGCTCCAGCCCCTGCTGGGCCTGGCCACCCGGCTGGGACAGGTGGGCCGGGCCCTGGCAGGCAACATCCAGTCGGTGGAGCTCCGCTACGCCGGCGAGTCGGACGAGGAGGCGCTCCGCCCGCTGGCGGCCGCCGCCGTCATGGGCCTGCTCCTGGAGGTGGTCGGCCGGGGCGGCGTCAACCTGGTGAGCGCGCTGCACCTGGCAGAGACCCGTGGCATCCGGATCAGCCGCGTGCTCCTCGAGCCCCACCCGGACTTCGGCGAGCGGGTCGAGCTGCGCATAGCCGGTGGCGCCATGGAGACCCGGGTGGCGGGCGTACTCCGGGGCGATGAGCCACGGATCATCCGGATCGATGCCTTCCCCATCGAGGTCAAGCCCCAGGGCGTGCTGCTCATCCTGCGGAACCGTGACGTGCCCGGCGTCATCGGCCGGGTCGGCACTTTCCTGGGAGAGGCCCAGGTCAACATCGGCGAGTACCACCAGAGCCGGCTCGAGGCGGGCGGCGAAGCCATGGCCGCTATCGCCATCGACCAGAAGCTGGGGCCCGAGCTGCTCGAGGCGCTGTCACGGATCCCGGAAGTCATTGCCGTGGACCAGATCTCTCTCGACTGAGCACGTACCCTCATGACCGGACACCGCGCGACGACAGCGCACGGGCGACCTCGCCGGGCCCCGCTCCCGGCGCCGCGTACCGGAGGGTCCCGCTGGTCGCGCCGGGGGCCGGAACACTCTGGGACGACTCGGGTTTCATCTCCACACCATGTCCGGCCGGAGCGCCGGTGAGCAGAAACGGGGAAGGGCCTGTGCCGGTTGATATTGGGGCGCCAGCACCGAGCGGGATGTCGCTCCGGCAGTACGCGCGCCGCGCCTTGCAGGAGGACATCGGGTCCGGCGATATGACCACCGACCTGCTCATTCCTCCAGACGCAATCGCGACAGCTACGCTGGTCGCCCGGCTCGACGGCGTGGTGTGCGGCCTGGAGCTGGCACGGGCTGTGTTCCAGGAGCTGGACCACCGGCTTCGGATCGGGCTCCTGGCCCACGACGGCCAGCAGGTAGCCGCCGGCGCCGCGCTGCTCACCGTCGCCGGCCCTGCCCGGGCCATACTCTCGGGTGAGCGGGTGGCCCTCAACTTCGTGGGCAGGCTCAGCGGCATCGCCTCCCTCACCCGCAGCTACGTGGACGCGGTGGAGGGGACCGAGGCCCGGATCGTGGACACGAGGAAGACAACGCCCGGACTGAGGGCCCTGGAGAAATACGCCGTCCGCTGCGGCGGCGGCCACAACCACCGGTTCGGCCTGTCCGACGGCTTCATGCTCAAGGACAACCACCGGGCCGCGTTGGGCGTCCTGGGTGAGGACCTGGTCGCCGCCGTCCACGAGGCCCGGCACAGGCTGGGCCACGGAATAGCGATGACCATCGAGGTGGACCACGTCGAGCAGGTCGCCGAGGCGCTGGACGCAGGCGCCGACGCCATCCTGCTGGACAACATGACGCCGGATCAACTCAGCCTGGCGGTGGAGCAGGTCGCCGGGGAGGCCCTGACCGAAGCGTCCGGCGGGATAACGTTGGAATCGGTACGCGCGACCGCGGAGAGCGGGGTGGACCTGGTCTCTGTCGGCGCGCTGACCCACTCGGCGCCAGCCCTCGACGTGGCGCTGGAGGTGGAGTGGCAACAAATGGGTGGAACACGATGAACAGCAAGATCGACACGGCCAGGACCACATCGCCTGAAGAGATGTACGCCGCCCTGAGCCAGCGGCTCGGGGACATCGTGCCCGACTTCGAGCTCCGCGCCAAGGCACAGGTGGCCGCCGAGGTGAACCAGTTGAAGGCTGACCGGGGCGCCGTCATACTGGGCCACAACTACATGGAGCCGGCCCTGTTCCACTCCGTCTGTGACTACAAGGGTGACTCCCTCGAGCTCAGCAGGCTGGCCGCCGAAGCGCCCGGCGACCCCATCGTCTTCTGCGGCGTCCGCTTCATGGCGGAGACCGCCAAGATCCTGAGCCCGGAGCGGACGGTGCTCCTGCCCACGCCCAAGGGCGGTTGCTCACTGGCCGAGTCCATCACCGGCGAGGACGTCCGCCGACTGAAGGAGAAGTACCCCGGCGTGCCCGTGGTCACCTACGTCAATACCTACGCCGACGTGAAGGCAGAAACGGACATCTGCTGCACCTCCAGCAACGCCCACAAGATCGTGGCCAGCCTGGACAGCGATAGAGTCATCTTCCTGCCCGACGAGTTCCTGGCCAAGAACGTGGCCCGGGAGACGGGCAAGAAGATCATCTTCCCCAGGGTGACTGGTGACCTGCCCACGGCACTCGGTGGCAACGGCGCCTCCGCCGGCGCCTCCGGCAGCCTGGAGTACGACATGATCGGCTGGCGAGGCCGCTGCGAGGTGCACGAGCAGTTCACCCCGGAAGACATCGCCAACGTCCGGCGCCAGTTCCCGGACGTCATGGTCCTGGCCCACCCCGAGTGCAGCCCCGAAGTGGTGGAAGCCAGCGACTTCAGTGGCAGCACCAGCGCCCTGATCCATGCCGTCAAGGAGGCGGACGCCCGCCGCTACCTGCTCCTCACCGAGTGCAGCATGGCCGACAACATCGTGGCCGAGAACCCGGAGAAGGAGATGGTCCGGCTCTGCTCCGTGCGCTGCCCCCACATGAACGAGATCAGCCTCGAGAACGTGCGGGACGCCCTGACCCTCGACCGGTTCGAGGTGGACGTGCCCGAGCCGGTCCGCTCACGCGCCAGGACCAGCATCGAGCGGATGCTCGAGATCTCCTACGGCCGCAGCCCCACGGGGCCCCAGCCCTAGCGGCGGGAGCCGACGGCCCGGCACGGCGGGAGCCGACGGCCCGGCACGGCGGGTCCGTGGCCCGGCGGTCTTTCCGGGGTCTAGGGCACCGCGAGCCGGCGACAGGCTCGTATCTGTCTCTGTCAACAGAAAGTGTTGGTGACCCGGCCGCATGCGCACCCACACTTCCTGTTGACAGAGACAGACGACGAGCGCCCGGGCAGGTAGGGTGGTGATGCCGGGGTCACGTGCGGCGCCGCGATCGCGTCACACCAGCAGGCGTCCCGGCGGAGAGCGTCTGAGAGCGTCTGAGAGCGATTACTTGCGCCGCTTCTGCAGCAGCCAACCCCGACGGATCCTGCGCGGCTCCTCGATGGTGACGAACGCGTCGGGGTCCCACTTGTCCACCACCGCCATGATCCCGCGCAGCTCGCCCCGACGGGCCACGGTGTACACCACCTCCACCCTGCCTTCCCGGCCCTCCCCGGCGAACTCGGTCACGCCGAAGCCCTGTTCCCGCAGAGCGTCCGCCAGCTCCACCCCGCCATGGGCCGATATGATCTGGACCGTGGCCAGGCCGAAGGCCAGCTTCTCCTCGACCGACAGGCCGACCACCGTGCCCGCGGCGAACCCGCCCGCGTACCCCAAAACGTGGAAGGGACTGTCCAGGTACCGGATGGCGTTGCCGGCGGCGAACAGCCAGATCAGGACCTCGAAGAAGCCGATTAAGGGGACGAGCAGCTTCTGCCCGCGGACGGAGAGCAGCATGCGCAGCGTCGCCAGGGACACGTCGATGATCCGGAGGGCGAATATGACAATGGGGCCCCAGGGCCCGCCGAAGAGCTGGTCGATGATCTCCATGACACAGGGGCCCCGGTCAGCGACCGGGCGGGAGCGTCCGGTCCCAGTGCAGCGCGTTGTGGCGGCGGAGCACCTCCAGCGTCTCGTCGATGGGCAGCGCCTCCACCGTGCGGGACCTGCTGGTCACCGTCGTGGCCCGGAACAGCGAGTTGAGGATCGCCTCCTCCGTGGCCTCGGCAACGGCGTGGAACAGCGACGACACCATGTCGTTCGGCAACTGCTCCACCGGCCGCGGGCCGTTCGACCGCTCCCGGCGCACCGCCTCCGACGTGGAGAAGGCTATCACGTAGTCGCCAGAGCCGTTGCTCATGATCGAGCCGGTGCGGGCCAGACCCGCCAGCGCCCGGCTCGCCAGACGCTCCAGGTTGCGCGAGCTCAACGGCGCGTCCGTCGCCACGACGATCATGATGCTGCCATCCCCGCCGTCCCGCTCCCGGGCGCCCGACTCCAGCGACTGCTGGAACGAGTACCGGCCAAGGGCACGACCCACCGGGGCACCATTGATCGTGAGCACACCACCATAGTTGCTCTGCACCAGAACGCCCACCGTCCAGCCGCCGAGACCCGCAGGGAGCTCCCGCGACGACGTGCCAATCCCACCCTTCCAGCCGAACGACGTGGTGCCCGTACCAGCACCCACGCTGCCCTCCTCCACATGGCCGCCCGTCGCCGACTCCAACGCCGAACGCACATGCGCCGGCTCGATGGGACGAGCACGGATGTCGTTCAACCCGCCGTCGTTCGTCTCGCCCACCACCGGGTTGATCGACCGCACCCCTCCCATGCCCGGCCGCTCCAGCAACCACTCCACCATGGCGTCCGCAGCCTGCCACACGCACAGCGTGCACGTCAGCAGGATCGGCGTCTCCAGCTCGCCCAGCTCCCGTACCTGCGTCTCCCCCACCAGCTTGCCGAACCCATTGCCCACCACTATCGCCGCCGGCACACGAGAACCGAACGGATCACCACCATGCGGCAGGATCGCCGTCACCCCCGTACGGACGCCGTCGCCCTCCACCACCGTGGTCTGCCCCACACGGACACCCTCAACATCCGTGATGGCGTTCAACGGGCCCGGCGGCATGATGCCAACCACCAGACCCACGTCCCGGACCCGCGGCCGCTCCTCGCTCACGGCCTGACCCGACAGGGTGGTCGCAACAACGAACAACACGAGTACAGACGGTACAACGGCGCCCGCAATGGACAGGCGGCCAGGTCGATCGAACATGACATCACAGGGGTTCCAGGTTCCACTTCCACCGGGCCAGCATAGACACCACGCAGGCGCCGGTCAACGCCACCACGCTCGCCGCCAAACCCAGCTGGCACGCACGTTGCCCCAACCCTCCCGCGCGGGCCCGCCCGGACTCGACCAGCCAGTGACGGGTTGACCTCTGTCGCTCATTCGTTTACCCTTGGGCGCCCCGCAATTCACCCGACGACGGGTGGGGCAACGCCCTACGCCGACTGTCGGCGGGCCCCCGACGATGGGACGAGCCTCGTTCCGTAGGACTAACCCGGACGATTCGATGCGCGACGGTTTCTCGAAATACGCGCGCCGGCTGGCCCCCGGCGTGCTCATTCTGCTGGCCGGCTGTGCTGGTGATTATCCACAGATCATGACGCAGCCGGTGAGCGAGTGGGGCCAGATCCAGATCGACATCTGGGCGCTGGTGACGTGGTGGACGGTACCGATCCTGGTGATCGTGATCGGGGTGCTGGCGTTCATCCTGGTCCGATTCCGGGAGCGGCCGGGCGGTCCTGAGCCGAAGCATGTGTACGGCAGCACGAAGATCGAGGTCATCTGGACGGTGATCCCCGCCATCATCGTGTTGATCATCGCGATTCCGACGATCCAGGCGATCTTCGCGCTTCAGGAGGAGGTTCCCGAGGACGCTCTGGTGGTGGAGGCCATCGGTCATCAGTGGTGGTGGGAGTTCCGCTACCCTGAGGAGGGGATAATCACGGCGAACCAGTTCTACGTTCCCGTGGGCCGGCCGGTGGCGCTGATGCTTCGATCCAACGACGTGATCCACAGTTTCTGGATTCCGCGGCTGGGCGGGAAGCGGGACGTGAACCCGGTGGTCCGTACACCGGAGGGAGTGGAGCCCATGCACCTGAATCATATCGTGTTGACGGTGGACTCGGCGGGTGAGTATCTGGGCCAGTGTGCGGAGTTCTGCGGCACCTCCCACGCCATCATGCGGATGATGGCGGTGGCTGTGGAGCCGGAGGAGTACGATGCCTGGGTGGAGGCCATGACCGTTCCGGAGGAGCCGGAAGCGGACCTGGCGCAGGTCGGCCATGACATCTTCATGCGCAGCACGTGCATAGCGTGCCACGCCATCGAGGGCACCAGGGCGCAGGGCCGCCTGGGCCCGGACCTGACCATGATGGGAGACCGCTTCAGCATCGGTGCGGGCCTGATGGCCAACACGGAGGAGAACATGACGGAGTGGCTACTACACGCGCCGGAGCTGAAGAAGGGGATCCTGATGCCAGGGGCGCGGGTGGAGGCTGGGGGCATGCCGCCCACCGCTCTGTCGCGGGAGGACGCGCGAGCGGTGGCCGCGTACCTGGCGTCTCTGCGGCTGCCTGACCCCCTGGTCCCGGCGCCCACCGCGCCGGCGGCCGATCCGCCGGCCGGCGCGGAGCGGGAGCCGGCGGCGGGCGAACGCGAGCCCCTGCCTATGGGCCCAGAGCCTGAATCGGACTGATCACGAGACGATGCCAACAACCGAGACCACCAGGTCCACTTCCCGCTCCGTGGGTGCGGTCCTCTGGGACTGGCTGACCACTGTCGACCACAAGAAGATCGGGATCCTGTACGGCGCCACTGCGCTGGTGTTCTTCGTCCTGGGCGGCGTCGAGGCGATGCTGATCCGGTGGCAGCTGTCCAGGCCGGAGGCCGCCTTCATCGATCCGGACCTCTACAACCAGCTCTTCACCATGCACGGCGTGACCATGGTGTTCCTGGTGGGGATGCCCATTGCGGTGGCCTTCTTCAACTACCTCATCCCGCTCCAGATCGGGGCCCGGGACGTGGCCTTCCCCCGGCTGAACGCCTTCTCGTACTGGGTCTTCCTGTTCGGCGGGATCTTCATGTATACCAGCGTGTTCGCCGGCATCGCACCGGACGGCGGCTGGTTCGGCTACGCCAACCTGAGCCTGCGGGAGTACTCGCCCGGTCCCAACATGGACTTCTACGCCCTGGGCCTCCAGATCCTGGGCATCGGGTCCATCGCCGGCGGTGTGAACTTCATCACCACCATCATCAACCTCCGGGCGCCGGGGATGAAGTTCATGCGGATGCCGCTGTTCACCTGGATGGCGTTCGTGACCAGCTTCATCATTATCACCGCCCTGCCGGTCCTGGCGGTAGCCCTGTTCATGCTCACCTTCGACCGGTTCTGGGACACCCATTTCTTCAACGTCATGGCCGGGGGCGACCCCGTCCTGTGGCAGCACCTGTTCTGGCTCTTCGGCCACCCCGAGGTCTACATCCTGATCCTGCCCGCCTTCGGCATCGCGTCCGAAGTCATCCCCACGTTCTCGCGGAAGCCGCTGTTCGGCTACGCCATCATGGTCTTCAGTGGCGTCCTGATCGGGTTCATCAGCTGGGGCGTGTGGGGCCACCACATGTTCACCACCGGCATGGGGCCCATCGCCGACGCCTTCTTCACCATCAGCACCATGATCATCGCCATCCCCACCGGCGTGAAGGTCTTCAACTGGCTGGCGACCATGTGGGGAGGGGCCATCCGCTTCACCACGGCCATGCTCTTTGCCGTGGCCATGGTGGCGCTGTTCACCATCGGCGGGATCAGCGGGATGATGCACGCCGCGTCGCCCGCCGACCTGCAGCAGCACGACACCTATTTCGTGGTGGCACACTTCCATTACGTGCTCATCGGCGGGCTGCTGATGGGCGTCTTTGCCGGCTTCTACTACTGGTACCCGAAGGTGAGCGGCCGCTTCATGAGCGAGAAGCTGGGGAAGTGGCACTTCTGGACCTTCTTCATAGGCTTCAACGCCGTATTCTTCCCCATGCACTGGGTGGGTCTGTTCGGCATGCCCCGGCGCATCTACACCTATGCCGAGGAGCTCAACCTGGGGGCGCTGAACCTCTTCATGTCCGCCATGTCCCTGTTCATGGTGGTGGGCACCATGTTCTTCATCTGGAACCTGGTCAGGAGCTGGCGGAAGGGCGAGCCGGCCGTGGCCAACCCGTGGGGCGGATCCACGCTGGAGTGGTCCACCACCTCACCGCCGCCCGACTTCAACTTCGCCGAGCTGCCCGTGGTCCGGAGCCGGAACCCGCTCTGGGACAACCCGGAAGACTACGACGAGCGGGTCCATACCGAGCCGGCCGGCGGAGTGCACATGCCGAACCCGTCGTTCTGGCCGCTCATCACCGCCTTCGGCTCGGCCATCACCCTGATCCTCTTCATGACCCACATATGGTGGATGCCGCTGGTCGGGCTGGCCATCACCGCCGTGGCCACCATCAACTGGGCCTTCGAGCCCGCCGGCTGATGCGCCGCCCGAGCCGCCACCATGACACGAGTTCGGATAGCCCATGAACGCTGAAGCACACGCCGCTCACCCTGCCCACTCGCACCCGCCCACCGCCACGGGGCTGGACAACCTGAAGCTGGGGTTCTGGGTCTTCCTGGGCTCGGAGACCCTCTTCTTCGGGACCTTCATCGCCACCTACATGATCTACGTGGGCCGAAGCCTCGAGGGGCCCTACCCCCACGAGATCCTGGACATTCCCCTCACAACCGTCAGCACCTTCATCCTGCTGATGTCCAGCCTGGCCATGGTCCTGGCCCTGAACGCCGTGCAGAAGGACAACCGTCGCGGCGCACTACTCTGGCTCATGATGACCGCCGGCCTGGGCTCCATATTCCTGGGCTTCCAGGCCTACGAGTTCACCCACTTCTACAACGAAGGACTCACGCTCCAGTCCAGCATCTTCGGCACCACCTTCTTCATCCTCACCGGGTTCCACGGCATACACGTCACCGTCGGCGTCATCTGGCTCATGATCCTCTGGCTCCAGACCTACGCCGGACGGATCCGATCCGCCGACGCGCTCAAGGTGGAGATCGCGGGCCTCTACTGGCACTTCGTCGACATCGTCTGGATCGTGATCTTCATGCTGGTCTACCTGATGCAGGAAGGATGAGGAGCATGGCCGACCACGAACGGAACAAGGAACCCCTGGTCGAGCCCAGCTCGTCCGTCAACCCGGAAGGCCACGAGCACCCGGGCGTCTGGACCTACGTGGTGGTGGGGTTCGCCCTCGCCATTCTCACCGGCCTCGAGGTGGCCGCCATCTACATCCCGCCGCTGGCCCCCGTCATCGTGCCCATACTCCTGGTGCTCACCGCCGCCAAGTTCGCACTGGTGGTCATGTTCTACATGCACCTCAAGATGGACGACCGGGTCTTCTCATGGGTCTTCGTCGCGCCCGGCATCCTGGCCGTCTTCGTAGTCGTCGCCCTCATCATGCTCTTCCGCGTACTCCCCCAGTGGGGCGGCTAAATCCGCCCCCCCTCCCCTGTTCCGCTTTCCGCTTTCCGCTTTCCGGCCTCTCCCTTCCGCTTTCCGGCCTCTCCCTTCCGCTTTCCGGCCTCTCCCGCTTTCCGCTTTCCGGCCTCTCCCTTCCGCTTTCCGGCCTCTCGCT
>SLCC01000193.1 GCA_007126035.1 Gemmatimonadota bacterium | reverse complement strand
TGGAGCTGATCAGCCCCATCGCCATGGAGAAGGAGCTCCGTTTCGCGATCCGCGAGGGCGGCCGTACGGTGGGCGCCGGCGTGGTCACGGAGATCATCGATTAACGAGCTTCGAGTTCGAGCTTCGAGGTTCGAGCTTCGAGGTTCGAGCTTCGAGCCGGGAACAGAGCGGGCACGCAAGAGTAGGTACAAGGTTGGCCCCTCAACGGGCGCGACGAAGGTAGAGAGATGCCTCGAGACAAGATCATCCTCGCCTGCACGCAGTGCGAGGAGCGGAATTACCACACGACCAAGAACAAGCGGCTGCATCCGCAGCGGCAGGAGTGGCGCAAGTACTGCCCGCGCTGCAACAGCCATACGCTTCACAAGGAAACGAAGTAGATCGCCATGGCCATCGCCGATGTCAAGCGTTACACCGACGAGACCGTCGAGGAGATGAAGAAGGTGACGTGGCCGGACTGGCAACAGCTCCGGAACTCCACGTTCATCGTCCTCGTCTTCGTCGTGATAGTTTCGGCAATCATCTGGGTCATGGACCTGTCGGTCCGCGGGGTGTTGAACCTGGTGCTGAACATCTTCGCGGGGTGAGATGAGCGATCAGGCCCATTGGTATGCGGTCCAGACCTACTCGGGGCACGAGAACAAGGTCAAGAAGCTGATCGATATCCGGATCTCCGAGGAGGCGGGCGAGACGCCCGAGGAGAAGGAGATCCAGGAGGCCCTGGTGCCCACGCAGGAGGTGACGGAGATCCGCAACGGCAAGCGGGTCCAGGTCACGAGGCGGCTCTACCCTGGTTACGTGCTGGTGAAGATGGTCTACAACCAGCGGACCATGCACGTGATCAACAACATACAGGGCGTGATCAAGTTCGTGGGCGGCGGGGTCGAGCCCCAGCCGCTGCGCGAAGAGGAGATGAACAAGATCCTCGGGGTCGTGCCGGAGGTGAGCGAGGAGGAGGTGGGCGAGGAGATCCCGTTCAAGCCTCTTCAGGTCGTGGAAGTGACGGAAGGGCCGTTCAAGGACTTCAGCGGCACGGTCCAGGCCGTGGACCACGACAAGGGCAAGGTGAAGGTGGAGGTGAGCCTGTTCGGCAGGGCCACGCTGGTGGAGTTGGATTACACCCAGTTGAAGGGGTATTAGCCGGGCCGGCGGGGCGGAGAGGGTACTGTCGGAGGCAGGCGAGGTGGAGAGGCGTTGGCAGTAACGGCTGACCCGGTCGTGGGAGCTTTACGCTCCCGGGCGTAACCACGGCCGACACAACACTGGGAGCGAGTGAGCATATGGCCAAGAAGCAGATAGGTTTCATCAAGCTGCAGATCCCCGCGGGGCAGGCGAATCCCGCGCCGCCGGTGGGGCCCGCCCTGGGCCAGCACGGCGTCAACATCATGGAGTTCTGCAAGCAGTTCAACGCGCGGACGCAGCAGCAGCCGGGCCTGATCATCCCGGTGGAGATCAAGGTATTCGCGGACCGCTCCTTCAATTTCATCACGAAGACGCCGCCTGCCGCGGTGCTCCTGCGCAGGGCGGCCGGCGTGCCGAAGGGCTCGGCGGTGCCGCATCAGGACAAGGTGGGTGAGGTCAACCGTGCTCAGGTGCGGGAGATCGCCGAGCTGAAGATGCCGGACCTCAACGCTGCCAGCATGGAGAGCGCCATGCGCATGATCGAAGGGACCGCGCGGTCCATGGGCTTGGAGGTGGTGGACTGATGCCGAAGCACGGGAAGAGGTACCGCCAGGCGGCGGCGCTGGTGCCCAAGGGTGTGAGGTTCGACGACCCGGCCCGGGCGCTGGAGCTGGTGAAGGAGGCGTCGTTCGCCAAGTTCGACGAGACCATCGAGGTCTCGGTTCGACTGGGCGTCGACCCGCGTCATGCGGACCAGATCGTGCGCGGCACGGTGATCCTGCCCCACGGTACGGGCAAGGAGGTGCGCGTGCTGGTCCTGGCGGAGGGCGACCAGGCCCGTGCCGCCGAGGAGGCCGGCGCGGATTACGTGGGCCTGGAACACGTGGACCGGATCAAGGAGGGCTGGCTCGACTTCGACGTGGCCATTGCCACGCCCAACGTGATGGGTCAGGTGGGCCAGCTCGGTCGGATCCTGGGCCCCCGTGGTCTCATGCCCACACCCAAGGCGGGCACCGTGACCATGGACGTGGGCAAGGCGGTACAGGAGGTGAAGGCGGGTAAGATCGAGTTCCGGGTCGACCGGACGGGCAACGTGCACCTCCCCATTGGCAAGGTCTCCTTCGATCTAGAGCGGCTGATGGAGAACATGAACGCGGTGATGGAGGTGATCATGCGTGCCAAGCCGGCGGCGGCCAAGGGCACCTATGTCCGCAACGTCACGGTCTCCAGCACCATGGGGCCGGGCGTGGGCATCGACCCCAACCTCTACCGGCGGGTGGCGGCATGAGCAGCGCAGTCCAGAAGAAGCAGGCGGTCGTCGACGAGCTGGCCGGGAAGCTCGGGTCGGCGAGCGGGTTCTATCTTACCGATTTCACCGGACTCGACGTCAAGAAGATGACGGCCCTGCGCGCCCGGATGCGCGCGGAGGGGATCGAGTACCTGGTGGTCAAGAACACACTGGCGTTGCGAGCCATGGAAGGCCTGGACGTCCCGGATCTGGGCGAGTTCCTCACAGGTCCCACTGGCCTGGTGATCGGGACCGCGGACCCGGTGACGGCGGCCAAGGTACTGAGTGATTTCGCGAAGGAGAACAACGATCGGCCCGCAGTGAAGGTGGGCGTGGTCGAGAATCGGCAGGTCAGCGCCGAGCAGGTGGGGCGCCTGGCCAAGCTACCGCCACGGGAAGTGCTCCTGGCGGAATTGGCGGGTGCCATGCAGGCCCCGCTTGCGCAGCTCGTCTTCCTCCTGCAAGGGAAGCTGAGCGAGATGGTGGGTCTGCTCGAGGCGCTACGCGCCCAGCGGGAAGGCGCTTAACCTCTAAAGGTACAGGGAAGAAGGAAATGGCGAACAAGGAAGAGCTACTGGACGCGATCGGCAACATGACCGTCATTGAGTTGGCGGACTTCGTCGAGGCGTTCAAGGAGAAGTTCGGTGTCACCGCTGTCATGGCCGCTCCGGCCGCCGGCGGCGCCGCTCCCGCGGGCGCCGAGCCCGTCGAGGAGGAGAAGGACGAATTCGACGTGATCCTGAAGGAAGTGGGCGCGAAGAAGATCCAGGTGATCAAGGTGATCCGTGAGATCACGACCCTGGGCCTGAAGGAGGCCAAGGACCTGGTGGACGGCGCGCCGTCCACGGTCAAGGAGGCCATCTCCAAGGATGAGGCCGAGGGGGTCAAGGCGAAGCTGGAAGAGCAGGGCGCCACGGTCGAGCTGAAGTAGAGCGGTGCGCGCTATCCCGCCCTGCGGGTTCGCCGACACGGGGTCGGCCGGTCCGCAGGGGCGGGGGCACGAAACCGGTCCTTCGGCTTGAACGAGGCGCGCATGTACCTGGGTCACAGCTTACTTACAATCCGGTCGCAAGATCTGCCCCGCTCCCCACGTGAGGGGTGGCCGGGGTTTCGTGCGCTCATCATGCGGCTGTCAGTGCCTGAGGAGGGTCCGATTTGGCTACCAAGATGAACGGAAGATTGCCGATCGTCAGCTTCGAGAAGCTGGACCGGCCCATGCCCATGCCCAACCTGCTGGACGTGCAGGTGCGGGCCTTCGAGTCACTGCTCCAGCCGGACGCGTCGGAGGAGGAGCGCAAGGACGTTGGCCTGGAGCGAGTCTTCAACGAGATCTTCCCCATCACCGATGTGAACGAGAAGCTCTCGCTGGAGTTCGTGAACTACGGCCTGGGCGAGCCGAAGTACACGGTGGAAGAGTGCATCGAGCGGGACATGACCTACTCGGCGCCGCTGAAGTCCACCCTCCGCCTGGTGGTCTGGGAGGACTCCGAGGAGGGGGAGCGTCGGCCCCAGGACATCATCGAGAAGGAGGTCTATCTCGGTGACCTGCCCCTGCTCACGGAGTTGGGCACCTTCATCATCAATGGCGCGGAGCGCGTGATCGTCAGCCAGCTGCACCGCTCGCCGGGCGTGGTCTTCGAGGAGACGATCCATCCCAACGGCTCGCGACTGTTCAGCGCCCGGATCATCCCGTTCCGTGGCTCGTGGGTGGAGTTCACCATCGACATCCACGACGTCATCTACGTCCACATCGACAAGAAGAAGAAGTTCCCGGCAACGGCGCTGCTCCGTGCCTTCGGCTACGGCGAGGACGAGGACATCCTGGGCCTGTTCATGGAGGCCAGGCCGTTCCGTCCGGCGGACTACGAGGACGAGGCGCAGCGCCGTGACGTGGTGGGCGCGCTGCTGGCTGAGGACGTGGTGGACCCGAGCAGCGGCGAGGTCCTGGCTGAGGTGGCCGAGGAGCTGACGGAGGAGCTGCTGGAGCGGCTCCAGCGGGCGGAGGTCACCAGCGCCAAGGTCTTCAGCGCCGGTGCCGAAGGCGTGGGCAGCAGGGGCCACAGCCCCCTGCTGAAGAACACGCTACGCAAGGACCCGACGGGTGACGAGGAAGGTGCCCTGGCGGCCATCTACGGGCTGCTCCGGCCGGGTGAGCCGCCGAACATGGAGACGGCGCGCGAGGCCCTGGAGCGCATCTTCTTCAACCCCAGGCGCTACGACCTGGGGCGGGTGGGCCGCTACAAGATCAACCAGCGGCTCAAGCTGGACATCCCCCGGAACCACACGGTCCTGGCCCAGGAGGACTTCATCGCGATAGTCCGCTACCTCATCGAGCTGAGCGAGGGGCGGGGCTTCATCGATGACATCGACCACCTGGGCAACCGACGGGTCCGGACGGTGGGCGAGCTGATCGCCAACCAGTTCTCCGTGGGCCTGTCCCGCATGGCGCGGCTGGTCAAGGAGCGGATGTCCATCACCACGGACATAGAGAAGATCAACATCGACGACCTGGTGAACGCCCGCACCGTGAGCGCGGTGATCCAGGCCTTCTTCGGCTCGAGCCAGCTCAGCCAGTTCATGGACCAGACCAACCCGCTAGCGGAGATGACGCACAAGCGTCGTATGTCGGCACTTGGCCCTGGCGGTCTGACCAGGGAGCGGGCCGGCTTCGAGGTGCGGGACGTGCACTACTCCCATTACGGGCGCATGTGTCCCATCGAGACGCCGGAAGGTCCCAACATCGGGTTGATCACGAGCCTGACCACCTTCGCCCGGATCAACGAGCTGGGCTTCGTGGAGACGCCGTACCGGAAGGTGGTGGACAACAAGGTCACCGACGAGATCGTGTGGCTGGACGCATTGGAGGAGGAGGAGTCCAAGATCGCCCAGGCGAACGCGCCCCTGGCCGAGGATGGCTCCTTCGTCAACGACTTCGTGCTGAGCCGCTGGCGGGATGACTACCCGCTGCTGCCCGCCGATGACATCGACTTCATGGACGTGGCGCCCGACCAGTTGGTGAGCGTGGCCGCCGCGCTGATCCCGTTCCTGGAGCACGACGACGCCAACCGGGCCCTCATGGGCTCGAACATGCAGCGCCAGGCGGTGCCCCTCCTCTTCCCCAGGACGCCCCTGGTGGGGACGGGCCTGGAGGAGAAGGTGGCCCGTGACTCGGGCGCGGTGATCCTGGCCCGCCGCGCGGGCACCGTGGTGGAGGCCACCGCCGAGAAGGTGGTCATAGACACCGGCGCGGTGAGGCCTGGCGAGACGGACGAGCCGCTGGCCAAGCTGGCCCAGTTCGACCGCTACCGGCTCAAGAAGTTCTGGCGCACGAACCAGGACACGGCCATCAACCAGCGGCCGCTGGTCTCCAGGGGCCAGCAGGTGGAGGCGGGCGACATCATCGCCGACGGCCCCAGCACCGACCAGGGCGAGCTGGCCCTGGGCCAGAACGTGCTGGTGGCCTTCATGCCCTGGTACGGCCACAACTTCGAGGACGCCGTCGTCATCAGCGAGAAGCTGGTGAAGGATGACAGCTACACCTCGATCCACATCCAGGAGCTGGAGCTCCAGGTCAGGGACACGAAGCGGGGGATGGAGGAGATCACCCGGGAGATCCCCAACGTGGCCGAGGAGAGCCTGGTCAGCCTGGACGAACGGGGCATAGTCCGGATCGGCGCCCGGGTCCGTGCCGGTGACATCCTGGTGGGCAAGATCACGCCCAAGGGCGAGACGGAGCTGTCGCCGGAGGAGAAGCTCCTGACCGCCATCTTCGGCGAGAAGGCCAAGGACGTGAAGGACAGCTCGCTGAAGGTGCCGCCGGGGATGACCGGCGACGTGATCGACGTCAAGATCTTCAGCCGTCGCATCGATGACCCGCTCCTGGAGAAGGAGCGCGGCGAGCGGATCGGCCAGCTGCGGGGCTACGAGCGCGAGGAGGTCCAGCGGATAGTCGAAGCCCGGGACGAGGAGCTGCGGGAGCTGCTCAAGGGCAACACCGTGGCCCTGATGCTGAAGAAGGGCACCGTGGAGCCGTTCCTGGACGAGGGTACCAAGCTGCTGGTGAAGGTGCTGGACGAGGTGGACTTCAACCAGGTGGACATGACCACGTTGAAGGTCCAGAACAAGGCCGCCAACGAGCGGATCCGCCGCCTGATCGACGCGGCCAAGGAGCGGATCAACAAGGTCCGTGAGAAGACCGAGGAGCAGATCGACAAGGTGTTCCAGCCCGACGAGCTGTCGCCGGGCGTGGTCCAGCTGGTCAAGGTCTACCTGGCGGAGAAGCGGAAGATCAGCGTCGGTGACAAGATGGCCGGCCGCCACGGGAACAAGGGCATCATCGCCCGGATCGTGCCCGAGGAGGACATGCCGTTCCTGCCCGACGGCACGCCGGTGGAGATCGTGCTGAACCCGCTGGGCGTGCCCAGCCGGATGAACGTGGGCCAGGTCCTGGAGACCCACCTGGGCTGGGTCTGCGAGCTCCTGGGCTTCGAGGCCAAGACGCCCGTGTTCCAGGGCGCCACCGAGGACGAGGTGGGCGCGCTGCTCAAGCTGGGCGGCGTGCGCTGGGCGCACCGGGCCCTGGGCGTCAAGACCGCGCCGCCGGATTTCAGCCACTCGAACACGGTGGACCTGATCCGGACCATCCAGGAAGCGACCAGGGGGGCGCCACCGGTCACCGGCGACGGCAACGGCGTCGACCCCAAGGTCCTGGGCCTGGGCCGGTCGCTGGACAGCTACCTGGACGATGCGCCGGCGGAGGTGGTGGCCACGCTAAAGGGCGTCCGCGAGTACCTCCGGGCCGCGACCACCGAGATCGCCGAGCGGGAGGACGAGAAGGTGGCCGACATGTTCCCGGCCATCCACGCCCTGAGCCGCAAGCGAACCAGCCTGAAGGGGCTGGACGAGGCCATACGGGAGTTCATCATGCGGGCGGGACTGCTGCCCGCCGGGCAGGCCTGGCTGCGGGACGGGCGGAGCGGTCAGCGCTTCGAGCACCCCGTCACCGTGGGCTCGATCTACATGCTCAAGCTGAGCCACCTGGTCGACGACAAGATCCACGCCCGCTCCATCGGGCCCTACTCCCTGGTCACCCAGCAGCCGCTGGCAGGTAAGGCGCAGTTCGGCGGCCAGCGATTCGGTGAGATGGAGGTCTGGGCGCTGGAGGCGTACGGCGCCGCCCATACGCTGCAGGAGATCCTGACGGTCAAGAGCGATGACGTCTCGGGCCGCTCCAGGGTCTACGAGGCGATAGTCAAGGGCGAGAACCTGCCTGAACCAGGGATCCCCGAGTCGTTCAACGTGCTGGTCAAGGAGCTCCAGTCGCTCGGTCTGTCGGTCACGCTGGGCCGCGAAGAGTAAAGGGGAAAGAATGATCGATTTTCCGCGTTCAAGGGATCCGCGCTCGAGCGATTTCGACTTCATCCAGATCAAGCTGGCGTCGCCTGAGGAGATCCGTGGGTGGTCATACGGCGAGGTGACGAAGCCGGAGACCATCAACTACCGCTCCTTCAAGCCGGAGCGTGACGGGCTGTTCTGCGAGCGGATCTTCGGGCCCGTGAAGGACTGGGAGTGCCATTGCGGGAAGTTCAAGCGGATCCGGTTCCGGGGTCACGTCTGCGACAAGTGCGGCGTGGAGGTGACGCTGAGCAAGGTGCGGCGTGAGCGGATGGGCCACATCGAGCTGGCCGTGCCCATCGTCCACATCTGGTTCTTCAAGACGCTGCCGAGCCAGTTGGGCTATTTGCTGGGGATGACGCTGCGGGACCTGGAGAAGGTGGTCTACTACGCCAACTACGTGGTGACGGACCCTGGCCGGCAGGAGGTGAAGTTCCAGCAGCTGCTGGACGAGGACGAGTACTACGACCTGCGGGTGAAGGCCCGCGAGGAGGAGGACTCGACGTTCAAGGCGGAGATCGGGGCCGAGGCGATCCGCACACTGCTGCGGAAGCTGGACGACCCCACGCGCGAGGTGGACGAGATGAACGTCGACGGCCGGGGCCTGGACCGGCTGGCGGACTGGCTGCGCGTCGAGGTGGCCACGGAGACGAGCCAGCACCGGAAGAAGCAGAAGCTGAAGCGTCTCCGGGTGACCGACGCCATCCGCAGCTCCGGCGCCTCGCTGGAACAGCGGAACAAGCCGGAGTGGATGATCATGGACGTGGTCCCGGTCATCCCGCCGGACCTGCGCCCGCTGGTCCCGCTGGACGGCGGCCGTTTCGCCACCAGCGACCTGAACGACCTCTACCGCCGGGTGATCAACCGGAACAACCGGCTCAAGAAGCTGATGGACATGCGCGCGCCGGAGGTGATCCTCCGCAACGAGAAGCGCATGCTCCAGGAGGCGGTGGACGCGCTGTTCGACAACGGCCGCCGCAGCAAGGCCATCCGTGGCCGGGGCAAGCGCCCGCTCAAGTCCCTTTCGGACATGCTCAAGGGCAAGCAGGGTCGGTTCCGTCAGAACCTGCTGGGCAAGCGCGTCGACTACTCGGGCCGGTCGGTGATCGTGGTGGGCCCGGAGCTGAAGCTGCACCAGTGCGGCCTGCCCAAGGCCATGGCCGTGGAGCTGTTCAAGCCGTTCATCATCAGGGAGCTGGAGAAGTACGGCGAGGCGGAGACGGTCAAGCGTGCCAAGAAGATCGTGGAGCGGGACGACCCGAAGGTCTACGAGGTCCTGGAAGAGATCATCAAGGACCACCCGGTCCTGCTGAACCGGGCGCCCACGCTCCATCGGCTGGGGATCCAGGCCTTCGAGCCGGTCCTGGTGGAGGGGAAGGCCATCCGGATCCACCCGCTGGTCTGCGCCGCGTTCAACGCCGACTTCGATGGCGACCAGATGGCGGTGCACCTGCCGCTGAGCTTCGAGGCCCAGCTCGAGGCCCGGGTGCTGATGCTCAGCAGCAACAACATCCTCCTGCCGTCGAACGGCCGGCCCATTGCCAGCCCGACGCAGGACATGGTGATCGGGTCCTACTACCTGACCAAGCCGCCGCTGGCCATCGCAATGGCCGAGGCGGATCTGGACCAGCCCAAGGTCGGCAAGGAGCGGGCGCAGCAGGCCCAGGCCCGGCTCGAGGAGCTCTACCGTGACGAGCCTCGCTTCGGCCGCTTCGCCGAGGCCGAGGCGGCCCTGGCTTTGGAGCGCGTGACGTTCCACAGCCCCTGCTGGTTCTGGGTCGACCGCCGGGCCGCCCTGGAGGAGGGCGAGGAGGAGACCCGCCGGGGCAGGTGGGTCCGCACCACGGTGGGCCGGGTCATCTTCAACTCGGTGGTCCCCGAGGCGCTGGGCTACTGGAACCTGACCATGGGCAAGCGGGAGCTGGGCGAGGTGATCGCGGAGGCATACCGTGAGGTGGGTCTCGGTCCCACCGTCGAGTTCCTGGACGCCCTGAAGGACTTCGGCTTCCGCTACTCCACACTGGGCGGCATCAGCGTGGGGCTGGTGGACCTCCAGATCCCGTTGGAGAAGGGGGAGATCCTGGGCGAGGCGGATGAAGAGGTGACCCGCTTCACCAAGGCGTACCAGAATGGCGTGATCTCCAACGGCGAGCGCTACAACAAGATCATCGACACCTGGACCCACGCCAACAACGACGTGGCGGACGCCATGGTCCGCCGCCTCGAGCTGGCGGACGACGGGTTCAACCCGGTGTTCATGATGATGAACTCGGGCGCCCGCGGTAACCGTGACCAGATGCGTCAGCTGGCGGGTATGCGCGGCCTCATGGCCAAGCCCCAGAAGAAGCTGACCGGCGGTATCGGCGAGATCATCGAGAGCCCCATCAAGAGCAACTTCCGGGAAGGGCTCACGGTGCTGGAGTACTTCATCTCCACCCACGGCGCCCGGAAGGGTCTGGCGGACACGGCGCTCAAGACCGCCGACGCCGGCTACCTGACGCGTCGCCTGGTGGACGTGGCCCAGGACGTGACCGTCACGGAAGAGGACTGCGGCACCGTGCTGGGCATCGAGATGAGCGCCCTGAAGGAGGGCGAGGACATCATAGAGCCGCTCCGCGACCGGATCATCGGGAACGTGGCCCTGGAGGACGTGATCGATCCCATCGACAGCGAGGAGATCGCCGTGGCCGGCGAGCTCATCGATGAGGAAGCCGCCGACTCGATAGAGGATGCGGGGATCCAGTCGGTCAAGATCCGCAGCGTCCTGACCTGCGAGTCCCGCCGCGGCATATGCCGGATGTGCTACGGGCGCAACCTGGCCACCATGAAGGTGGTGGACCTGGGCGAGGCGGTGGGGATCCTGGCCGCCCAGAGCATCGGCGAGCCGGGGACGCAGCTCACGCTGCGCACGTTCCACATCGGTGGCACCGCGTCCCGTATCGCAGCCCAGACGCAGCGGAAGTCCAAGGTAGATGGCACCGCCGCCTTCGAGCGCGTCACCTACGTGGTCACGCCGGAAGGTCAGCACGTGGTGACGAGCCGCGAGGGCGAGATCGTGATGAAGACGAAGGAGGGCGCGGTCCGGAGCCGGCTGACGGTGCCCTACGGCGCCACGCTGGCAGTGGACGACGGCGACCAGGTGGAGGCGGGCGACCTGCTGTTCGCCTGGGACCCGTATTCGGAGCCCATCGTGGCGGACCAGAAGGGGAAGGTGCAGTTCATCGACATCGTCGAGGACGTCACCGTCCGTGAGGAGCTGGACGAGTCCACCGGCCGCCGGCAGTTCGTCATCATCGAGGACCGGGAGAAGAAGCTCCACCCCGCCCTCACCCTGGTGGACGGCAAGGGCAACAAGCTCCGGGAGTTCATCGTCCCCGTGGGCGCTCAGCTCACCGTCCGGGACAAGGAGAACATCGAGCCGGGCACCACGCTGGCCAAGATCTCGCGCGAGGTCTACAAGACCCGTGACATCACCGGCGGCCTGCCCCGCGTGGCCGAGCTCTTCGAGGCGCGCCGCCCGAAGGACCCCGCCGTCATCACCGAGATCGACGGCTCCATCAGGTTCGGAGACATCAAGCGAGGCAAGCGCGAGGTCTTCGTCATCCCCGAGGTGGGCGACGAGCGGGTCTACGACGTGCCCGTGGGCAAGCACCTGCGCGTCCACGAGGGCGACCGCGTCCGGGCCGGCGACCGCCTGAGCGAGGGGCCCGTCAACCCCCACGACATCCTGAAGATCAAGGGGCCAAGGGCCGTCCAGGAGTACCTGCTCAATGAGGTCCAGGAGGTATACCGCCTGCAGGGCGTGAAGATCAACGACAAGCACATCGGCGTCATCGTCCGGCAGATGCTCCAGAAGGTCCGGATCACCGACCCAGGTGAGACCCGGTTCCTGGAGGGCGAGCACGTGGACCGGGCCGAGTTCCGGACCGTCAACCAGCAGATCATCGCCAAGAGCGGCACCCCCGCCCGCAGCGAGCCACTGCTGCTCGGCATCACGAAGGCCAGCCTCACCACCGAGTCCTTCGTCAGCGCCGCCTCCTTCCAGGAGACCACCCGCGTCCTCACCGACGCCGCGGTGCGAGGCGCCCGCGACGACCTCATCGGCCTCAAGGAGAACATCATCATCGGTCACCTGATCCCCGCAGGCACAGGGACCTATCGGAACTACGACGTGGAGTTCCTGATCGATGAGCCGGTCCGGCGCGAGGATGAAGAGGCCCCCCTCGAGGAAGATCCGTTCGCCGCGCTGAGACAGGCGAGTCGGGAGGAGGCCGAGCGGGCCGGCTCGCGGGAGTAGGCGGCCGCCCCGATGCGAGGCGAGGCCGAACCCGTTGGCGAGCGGAGCGAGCCCCACCTGGGCGGCCGCCCCCGCGGCCGCCCCGATGCGAGGCGAAGCCGAGCCCGTTGGCGGGGCCGCTCAGGCCCCGCCCGTATGCGCGCCCAACAGGCGCGCCCGCATGGGTCGCCGCGCAGCGGCCGACCCCCGCATGCCGCCTCCTGTATCGGGACAGGGGGACCCGGGCCCGCCGGTCCGCATACCGGCTCCGCCTCCTTGACACCTCCAGAGGCGGCGTTTAACTTTGCAAGTCTGTCCGGCAATTGGAGCCGGCACGGGGGCCGCGCGGCGTGAGCGCCGGTGGCACGGAGTCGAAGTCGCAGGGACACGAGAGCGAATGCCCACGATCAACCAGCTGATCCGCAAAGGCCGTGAGACGGTGCCGAAGAAGGACAAGGTGCCGGCGTTGCAGGCGAACCCGCAGAAGCGGGGGGTGTGCACGCGAGTGTATACGACCACACCGAAGAAGCCGAACTCGGCGTTGCGGAAGGTGGCTCGTGTGCGTTTGACGAACGGCCATGAGGTGACGGCCTACATCCCGGGCGAGGGTCACAACCTGCAGGAGCACTCGATCGTGCTGATCCGGGGTGGCCGTGTGAAGGATCTGCCTGGTGTTCGCTATCACATAGTTCGCGGCACGCTGGACACCAGTGGTGTTCAGGACCGCAAGCAGGGCCGTTCGAAGTACGGCGCCAAGAGGCCGAGGTAAGATGAGCCGACGTCAGAGTGCAGTTCGGCGCGAGATCGTGCCGGATCCGCGGTACGATTCGGAGTTGGTGGGCAAGTTCATCAACAACCTCATGGTAGACGGCAAGAAGTCGCTGTCGGAGCGGATCTTCTATGACGCCATGGGCCTGATCGAGGAGAAGACGGGCCAGCCCGGGGTCAAGGTGTTCGAGCAGGCCTTGACCAACGTGAAGCCGGCGGTGGAGGTGAAGAGCCGTCGGGTGGGCGGTGCCACGTACCAGGTGCCGGTGGAGGTGCGTCCGGAGCGTCGGACCGCGCTGGGCATCCGGTGGCTGATCGGCTACAGCCGTGGCCGGAGCGAGCGGAGCATGGCCGAGCGTCTGGCGGGCGAGCTCCTGTCGGCGAGCCGTAACGAGGGCAGCTCGGTGAAGAAGCGGGAGGACACGCACAGGATGGCCGAGGCGAACAAGGCGTTCGCCCACTATCGCTGGTAGGAACTGGTCCCGGCCTCCGGCACCCGGGGGCATGGCGAGACCGTGACAACGCATAAGGGCCGCAACCTCGTGGATCTGGAGGCGATGCGGCGAACGCGGGCGGCGCTGGAGGTATGCATCGCCCGCTGACTACTGCCAGAAGGGGCCGGGTTTCGGGGCTAAGCATCAAGAGGTATGGCCAGAAAGACACCGTTGGACAAGCTGCGTAATATCGGCATCATGGCGCACATCGATGCCGGTAAGACCACGACCACGGAGCGTATCCTGTTCTACACGGGGCGCACGCACCGTCTGGGCGAGGTCCACGAGGGCTCTGCGACCATGGACTGGATGGAGCAGGAGCAGGAGCGCGGCATCACCATCACTTCGGCGGCCACGACGACGCACTGGAAGCGGTTGGGCGAGGACTACCGGATCAACATCATCGACACACCCGGTCACGTTGACTTCACCGTGGAGGTGGAGCGGAGCCTGCGAGTGTTGGATGGCGCGGTGGCGGTGTTCTGCGCCGTCGGTGGTGTGGAACCCCAGTCGGAGACGGTGTGGCGGCAGGCGGACCGGTATGGTGTTCCGCGTATCGCCTTGGTGAACAAGATGGACCGTGTCGGCTCGGACTTCCTGAACGTGGTGGCCATGATCCGGGATCGGCTGGGCGCGCGTGCCTTCCCGGTGCACCTGCCCCTTGGCGAGGGCGAGATGTTCACCGGGATGATCGACCTGGTGGAGCGGATCGAGGTGGTATTCGATGACGAGGCGCTGGGCGCGAAGTGGATCGAGGGTCCCGTCCCGGACAGCATGATGGACCAGGTGGAGGCGCTGCGTCACGAGCTCCTGGAGGCGGTTGTCGAGTACGACGACGAGCTGATGGAGAAGTACCTGGAGGGCGCTGAGCTGACGGAGGAGGAGTTCCGTCGCGCCATCCGGAAGGCCACGGTGGCGAACGGTGTGGTCCCGGTGCTGTGCGGCTCGGCGTTCAAGAACAAGGGAGTGCAGCAGCTGTTGGACGCGGTGGTGGACTACCTCCCGTCGCCGTTGGAGGTGCCGCCCATCAGGGGTCACCTGCCGCAGAAGGACGAGACCTTCGAGCACCGCGAGCCGAAGGACGACGCGCCGTTCGCCGCGCTGGCGTTCAAGATCGCCACGGACCCGTACGTGGGTAAGCTGACGTTCTTCCGGGTCTATTCCGGCTCGCTGCCCGCGGGCTCGTACATCTACAACTCCACGCAGGGCAACCGTGAGCGTGTGGGTCGTCTGCTCCAGATGCACGCCAACCATCGGGAGGAGCGTGAGGCGGTCTATGCCGGCGACATCGGCGCCGCCATCGGCGTGAAGAACGTGAAGACCGGTGACACGCTGTGCGCGGTGGACAAGCCGATCATCCTGGAGGCCATGAAGTTCCCGGAGCCGGTGATCAGCGTGGCCATCGAGCCGAAGACGAAAGCGGACCAGGACAAGCTGTCCACCGGTCTGGCCAAGCTGTCGGAGGAGGATCCCACGTTCCGGGTCTACACGGACGAGGAGACGGGGCAGGTGATCATCCAGGGGATGGGCGAGTTGCACCTGGAGATCATCGTGGACCGGCTGCGCCGGGAGTTCAAGGTGGAGGCCAGCGTCGGCCGGCCACAGGTGGCGTACCGAGAGACCATCCGCAAGGCCGCCGACAAGGTGGAGGGCCGGTTCGTCCGCCAGACCGGTGGCCGGGGCCAGTACGGCCACGTGGTGATCAACATCGGGCCGTCCGAGCCAGGCGCCGGGTTCATCTTCGAGAACCAGATCGTTGGTGGCTCCATTCCCCGGGAGTTCATCGGTCCCGTGGAGCAGGGGATGAAGGACGCCATGGCCACGGGCGTTCTGGCGGGCTACCCGCTGATCGACATCCGGGTCGAGTTGATCGACGGGTCGTACCATGACGTGGACTCCAGCGAGATGGCGTTCAAGGTCGCCGGGTCCATGGCATTGAAGGAGGGAGTCAAGCGGGCGGGAGTGGTCCTGCTGGAGCCGGTCATGGACGTGGAGGTCGTGACGCCGGCGGAGTACATGGGCGACGTCATGGGCGACCTGTCCAGCCGGCGGGGCAAGATCGGCGGCATGATCCAGCGAGCGCAGGCGCAGGTGATCGGCGCCAGCGTGCCGCTGGCGGAGATGTTCGGCTATTCCACGTCGCTGCGCTCCATGACTCAGGGTCGTGCCGTTTATTCCATGCAGTTCTCGCGGTACGAGCAGGTGCCGCAGACGAGGGCCGAAGAGATCGTCGCCAAGGTCACAGGATAGAGAGGACAGAGACGAGAATGGGCAAGGCGAAGTTCGAGCGGACGAAGCCGCACGTGAACGTAGGGACGATTGGTCACGTTGATCATGGCAAGACGACGTTGACGGCGGCGATCACGGAGGTACAGGCGGACAAGGGT
>SLCC01000090.1 GCA_007126035.1 Gemmatimonadota bacterium | reverse complement strand
TCGGCTCGTAGCCCAGCAGCTCCCGCGCAAGCGCCACGTCCGCGAAGGTGCGCTCCACGTCGCCAGGCTGATCGGGCAGGCGCCGCACACGTGGCTCCACCCCCACAGCGTCGCCGATCAGCTGGATCAGCCGCGCCAGCGACGTGGTCCGGCTGCCGCCCAGGTTGATGACCTGGAACTCGCCCGGCTCCGCCGCCGTCCGCCGGACCGACGCCTCCACGCCCGCCACGATGTCGTCGATCCACGTGTAGTCCCGCTCCGTGCCGCCGTCGCCGAACATGGGGACCTCGCGGCCCTGGAGCATGAGGGTGGCGAACTTGCGGATGGCCAGGTCCGGCCGCTGGCGCGGACCGTAGACGGTGAAGAAGCGCAGGCAGTGGACCGTGGTGCCGTACAGGTGGTGGTGGGCGTGGCACAGCAGCTCGCCCGCCCGCTTCGTGGCCGCGTACGGCGAGATGGGGTGGTCCACCGCGTCGACCTCGGAGAACGGGACCTTCTCGTTGTTGCCGTAGACCGACGACGACGAGCCGAACACGAACCGGCCGATCCCCAGCCGCCGGGCCAGCTCCAGCATCGCCTGCGTCGCCACCAGGTTCGCACGCACGTAGGCGCCCGGGTCCTGGATCGACGGCCGGACCCCGGCCTTCGCCGCCAGGTGCACCACCACGTCGAACGACTCCGCGCCCGACGCCGGCGTCGAATCCGCGCCCGACGCCGCGCCCGACGCCGCGCCCGGATCCGCGCCCGGATCCGCCGTCGACGCGAGGGTCGTCGACGCGAGGGCCGACTGGAGGGCCGACTGGAGGGCCGACTGGAGGGCCGACTCCAGCGCGTCGGGCTCGGCGCAGTCCGCCTCGACGAACCGGTAGGCCGGGTGCTCCAGGGCGGCGGACAGGTTGGCGCGTTTTTCCGCCGGGTCGTAGAATGGGTCGAAGTTGTCCACGCCCACCACGGTAGCCCCGCCAGCCAGGAGCTGTTCGGCGACGTGACTGCCGATGAACCCGGCGGCGCCGGTCAACAATACGGAATCAGCCATGACCTCGAGAGAGCGATACGATATGAACGGCAGCAGCGACTCCCCAACCTACGCCACCCGCCAGGCCACCGAAAGCACCCGGCGAAGCGGGCCCGGCCGGGAGGCCCGGCCATGAGCGTGCCCCTGCTGGACCTGACCGCCCAGTACCGGACCATACAGGACCAGGTGGACGACGCCGTCCGCCAGGTGGTGCAGTCCCAGCGCTTCATCCTGGGCGCCGCCGTGGAGGAGCTGGAGGCGTCCGTGGCCCGGCGGGTCGGCACCCGCCACGCCGTCGGCTGCGCCAGCGGCACCGACGCCCTGCTCCTGGGCCTGAAAGCGCTCCAGCTCGAGCCGGGCGACCAGGTGATCATACCGTCCTTCACCTTCTTCGCCACCGCCGGCGCCGTCTGGAACGCCGGGCTCCGGCCCGTGTTCTGCGACATCGACCCCGTCAGCTTCAACATCACCGCCGCCACCGTGGAGCCCCTGCTCACCGACCGGACCCGCGCCCTCATCCCCGTCCACCTGTTCGGCCAGATGGCGCCCATGGAGGAGCTCATGGAGCTGGCCCGGCGCCACGGCCTGGCCGTCATCGAGGACGCCGCCCAGAGCATCGACGCGGCCCAGGACATGGGCGGCCAGGCCCGGCGGGCCGGCAGCGTGGGCACCATGGGCGCCTTCTCCTTCTTCCCGTCCAAGAACCTGGGCGGCTTCGGCGACGGCGGCATGATCACCACCGACGACGACGAGCTGGCGGACCGGCTCTTCAAGCTCCGCGTCCACGGCGGCCGCCAGATGTACCACCACGAGATGGTGGGCACCAACTCACGCCTCGACGCCCTCCAGGCCGCCGTACTCAGCGCCAAGCTGCCGCAGCTGGACCGCTGGACCGAGGCCAGGCGACACAATGCCGCCGCCTACGACCGGGACCTGGCCGGCGTGCCGGGCATCACCACACCCGTCGAGGAAGCCGGCAACCGCCACGTCTACAACCAGTACACCATCCGCTGCCACCGGCGAGACGAGCTGAAGAAGCACCTGGACCAGGCCGGCATCGGCAACGCCATCTACTACCCCGTGCCCCTCCACCTCCAGCCCTGCTTCAGCGAGCTGGGTGGCAGGGAAGGGGACCTGCCCGTCACCGAGCAGGCCGCCAGGGAGGTGCTCTCCATCCCCGTGTTCCCCGAGCTCACCGAGGCCCAGAGGGACCAGGTGGGGGACCAGGTGGTGCGAGGGTTGCAAGAGGCTTCGCCGCCAGGTAGATGAGATCGCTCGCCGACCCCGGGCGGGAACGACGCCGGGCGACCCGGGCGGGAGCGAGTTGGCGGACCCCCGCCGGGAGCGAGCTGGGCCGACCCCCGGCGGGAGCGAGCTGGGCCGACCCCGGCGGGAGCGAGCTGGCCGACCCCCGGCGGGAGCGAGCTGGCCGACTGGCCGGTGTTCCGCCGGGAGGCCGCGGGCCGGCCCGCCGTGGGCCGGCCCCGGCGGGAGCAGCAGGAAGATCGTAGTCCCAATGCAACAGGAGTTGTGTAGATGCACGTGAGCGTGATCGGTACCGGGTACGTGGGGCTGGTGGTTGGCGCGGGCCTGGCGGAGATGGGCAACGACGTCATCTGTGCCGACATCGACGACGCCAAGATAGCCAGGCTCAACGCCGGCGAGATCCCCATCTACGAGCCGGGCCTGGAGCCGCTGGTGGAGCGGAACCTGGGCGAGGGTCGGCTCCGCTTCACCACCGACCTGGCCCACGCGGTGCGGGAGTCGGACATCATCTTCATCGCCGTGGGCACGCCCGAGGGCCAGGACGGGAGCGCGGACCTGAAGAACGTGCTGGCCGTGGCCACCACCATCGGCCGGCACATGAACGCCACCAAGGTGGTCATCACCAAGAGCACCGTCCCCGTGGGCACGGCGGCCATGGTCCGCCAGGCCATCCAGCAGGCGACGGAGCACGAGGTGCACATCTGCTCGAACCCCGAGTTCCTGAAGGAGGGCGCCGCCGTCGACGACTTCATGAAGCCGGACCGGGTGGTCATCGGCGTGGACTCGGAGCACGCCCGTGAGATGGTGGAGGAGCTCTACGAGCCCTTCGTCCGCACGGGCAATCCCATCATCGTCATGGACGTGGCGTCGGCGGAGGTCACCAAGTACGCCGCCAACGCCATGCTGGCCACCCGGATCTCGTTCATGAACGTGATCGCCCGGCTCTGCTCCGCCGTGGGCGCCAACGTTGACCAGGTCCGCGCCGGCGTGGGCAGCGACAAGCGCATCGGCTCGTCCTTCCTCTTCCCCGGCGTGGGCTACGGCGGGAGCTGCTTCCCCAAGGACGTGAAGGCCCTGGTCCGGACCCTGGAGGAGACGGGCGTGGACGCCGGCATCCTGAACGCCGTCGAGACCATCAACGCCGCCCAGAAGCGGCTTCTGGTGGACGCCGTCACCCAGCGCTTCGGCCACGACCTCACCGGCCGGACCTTCGCCCTCTGGGGGCTGGCATTCAAGCCCGGCACCGACGACATGAGGGAGGCTCCGTCGCTGGTCATCATCGACGAGCTCCTCGAGCGCGGCGCACGCGTCCAGGCCCACGACCCCGTGGCCATGGACGCCGCCAGGCGAGTGCTGGGAGACCGGATCCTGTTCACACAGACCAACTACGACGCCGCCCACGGCGCCGACGCACTCCTCGTCGCCACCGAGTGGCCGCCCTACCGGCGGCCCGACCTGCAACGGCTCCAGGGCCTCCTCGCCCAGCCCGTCATCTTCGACGGCCGCAACATATTCGACCCGGAGAAGATGGCCGCCCTCGGCTTCGAGTACTGGAGCGTGGGCCGCCCGCGCGTCGGCCCGCCCGGCCTCGAAGCCCAGGAGCGGACGCCGGAGCGGACGCCGGAGCGGACGCCGGAGCGGACGCCGGAGCGGACGCCGGAGCCCACGCCGGAGCCGACGCCGGAGCGGACGCCGGAGCCCACCAGGACGGAGGCCGAGGCGTAAGGTTTTTGGCGTCGTCGGTTACGAGCCGCCGAAGAAGTTCCAGGTCAGCCCCGTGAAGAGGCGGCCGGCCCGCCAGTCGTCGCCCGCCTCCAGGAACCCGCGGACCACGAAGCCGGGGTGCGACGGGTCGCCGAGCCGCGACGGCTGGACCTGGAGCAGGACCTCGCCGCCCACGCTGTGCCCCGTCCACTGGGGGTAGAACAGGTTCTGGGGGCCACGGTAGCGGTGGAAGAGCCGGACGTGGCCCACCGCCCCGCCGCGCGCGCCGTCCACGCTGACGCCGTCGAGGACGTCGCCCAGGACGCCGCCCAGGACGTCGCCCAGCACGCCGCCCAGGACGTCATCCAGCACGCCATCCAGGCGGAGCGAGAGCTCGTGGCCCTGGCCGCCCAGGGGGTGGGCCACGAGGAGGCCGTCGTTGGTCCAGCCCATCCGGAAGGCCCAGTTCCGGTACCAGATGGGGTTGCCGCAGCAGCGGCGGGGGAAGTGGGCGAACTCGGCGGTGAGGCCCAGGCCCGGGGCGAAGGGCAGGGCCGGCCAGCTCGCGCCCAGCAGCCGGGCGGGCATGTCCCACCAGGC